>NZ_BBOC01000009.1:0-87161 GCF_001485335.1 Type-D symbiont of Plautia stali
TGCAGTCAGAGTGGTTTTACCATGGTCAACGTGACCGATGGTGCCGACGTTTACGTGCAGTTTGTTACGCTGAAATTGCTCTTTCGCCATGGCGATAATTCCTTACGTTGTGCCTTCATGAGTCATGAAGGCAGCAGTTCACAATTTTTAAACCGTAGCTTATTTGCTACGAGCTTCAATAACGGCCTGAGCGACGTTGTTCGGCGCATCATCGTACTTCAGGAACTCCATGGAGTAAGAAGCACGGCCTTTGGTCAGAGAACGCAGCTGAGTTGCATATCCGAACATTTCAGACAGTGGAACTTCAGCATGGATCTGAACGCCAGTAGCGTTAGATTCCTGTCCTTTGAGCATACCACGACGACGGCTAAGGTCACCGATAACGTCACCGGTGTTCTCTTCCGGAGTCTCAACTTCAACCTTCATGATTGGCTCAAGCAGCACAGGTTGTGCTTTTTTGAAGCCTTCTTTGAACGCTAAAGAAGCAGCCAGTTTAAACGCCAGCTCTGAGGAGTCGACATCATGGTATGAACCGAAGTGCAGACGAACACCCAGATCTACTACCGGATAACCCGCCAGTGGACCTGATTTCAGCTGCTCCTGAAGGCCTTTATCAACCGCAGGGATGTATTCAGTTGGAATCACACCGCCCTTGATATCGTTGACAAATTCGTAACCTTTCGGGTTAACACCTGGCTCCAGAGGGTACATGTCGATAACAACATGACCGTACTGACCACGACCACCAGACTGCTTGGCGTGTTTACCTTCGATATCGGTAACTTTAGAGCGAATCGCTTCACGGTAAGCAACCTGTGGTTTACCCACGTTTGCTTCCACGTTGAACTCACGCTTCATACGGTCAACGATGATGTCGAGGTGCAGTTCACCCATACCGGCGATGATGGTCTGGTTAGATTCTTCATCAGTCCATACGCGGAATGATGGGTCTTCTTTAGCCAGACGGCCCAGAGCCAGACCCATTTTTTCCTGGTCAGCTTTGGTTTTTGGTTCAACGGCGATTGAGATTACTGGCTCAGGGAATTCCATGCGCTCAAGGATGATGACGTTGTCTGGGTCACACAGGGTGTCACCAGTGGTCACATCTTTCAGGCCGATCGCTGCTGCGATGTCGCCCGCACGAACTTCTTTGATCTCTTCACGTTTGTTAGCGTGCATCTGTACGATACGGCCCAGACGCTCACGGTTTGACTTAACCGGGTTGTAAACGGTATCACCCGTGTTAACAACACCTGAGTAAACGCGGAAGAAGGTCAGGTTACCAACAAACGGGTCGGTAGCGATTTTGAACGCCAGTGCAGCAAACGGCTCTTTGTCGTCTGAGTGACGCTCAGCCGGCGTGTCTTTACCGTCGTCCAGCATACCGTTAATCGCGGTAACGTCAGTTGGTGCTGGCAGGTATTCAACTACCGCATCCAGCATCGCCTGAACACCTTTGTTCTTAAATGCAGAACCACAGGTTACCAGGATAATTTCGTTGTTCAGAACGCGCTTACGCAGAGAGGTTTTGATCTCTTCTTCAGTCAGCTCTTCGCCGCCGAAGAATTTATCCATCAGCTCATCAGAACCTTCAGCTGCAGCTTCAACGAGCTTAGCACGCCATTCTTCAGCCAGTTCCTGCATATCCGCTGGAATATCTTCGTAAACGAAGGTGACGCCTTGATCGGCCTCGTTCCAGTTGATTGCTTTCATTTTCACCAGGTCAACAACACCGGTGAAGCCTTCTTCTGCGCCGATAGCCAGCTGAAGTGGTACTGGGTTTGCACCCAGACGATCTTTCATCTGACCAACAACTTTCAGGAAGTTAGCACCCATACGGTCCATTTTGTTAACGAACGCGATGCGTGGAACTTTATATTTGTTAGCCTGGCGCCATACGGTTTCAGACTGTGGCTGAACGCCACCAACTGCACAGTAAACCATTACCGCGCCATCAAG
The DNA here is from genome assembly GCF_001485335.1 of Type-D symbiont of Plautia stali. Classification (NCBI taxonomy): domain Bacteria; kingdom Pseudomonadati; phylum Pseudomonadota; class Gammaproteobacteria; order Enterobacterales; family Enterobacteriaceae; species Type-D symbiont of Plautia stali. The sequence goes on from NZ_BBOC01000009.1 coordinate 1,960, forward strand.
CACACGCATAGAACGCTCAACTTCGATGGTGAAGTCAACGTGTCCCGGGGTGTCGATGATGTTTACGTGGTGTGGTTCGAACTGCTTAGCCATACCAGACCAGTAACAGGTAGTCGCAGCAGAGGTAATGGTAATACCACGCTCCTGCTCCTGCTCCATCCAGTCCATGGTTGCTGCGCCGTCATGTACTTCACCGATTTTGTGGTTTACACCGGTGTAGAACAGAACACGTTCGGTAGTAGTAGTCTTACCGGCGTCGATGTGCGCACTGATACCAATGTTACGGTAGCGCTCAATGGGTGTTTTACGAGCCATTTGATTCCTCTGATTCTGAGACGTTCTAAGTTAAAAAAGCCCAGCAGGTGAGTCACTGGGACGCCCGCTGGGTTAATAACAACTACGCAGCTGTTACCAGCGGTAGTGTGCGAACGCCTTGTTGGCTTCTGCCATGCGGTGAACGTCTTCACGTTTCTTAACTGCAGTACCTTTGTTCTCTGCAGCATCAGAAAGTTCGTTCGCCAGACGGAGAGCCATAGATTTATCACCGCGTTTACGAGCAGCTTCTACGATCCAACGCATTGCCAGAGCATTACGACGAACCGGACGGACTTCAACTGGAACCTGGTAGGTTGAACCACCAACGCGACGTGACTTAACTTCTACAGTCGGACGTACGTTTTCGAGTGCAACTTCGAAAGCTTCCAGACCATCTTTACCAGCACGTTGAGCCAGGGTATCAAGTGCGGTATAGACGATAGATTCAGCAGTAGATTTTTTACCATCTACCATCAGGATGTTTACAAATTTAGCCAGCAGCTCTGATCCGAACTTAGGATCCGGCAGAATTTTACGCTGACCAATGACGCGACGACGTGGCATGGAAATACTCCGTTGTTAATTCAGGATTGTCCAAAACTCTACGAGTTTATTTTGACATTAAAGTTAAAACGTTTGGCCTTACTTAACGGAGAACCATTAAGCCTTTGGCTTCTTCACGCCATACTTGGAGCGTGACTGCTTACGGTCTTTAACACCTGAGCAGTCCAGCGCGCCACGAACGGTGTGGTAACGCACACCTGGCAAGTCTTTAACACGACCGCCACGGATCAGGATCACTGAGTGCTCCTGCAGGTTATGACCTTCACCGCCGATGTAGGAGGTAACTTCAAAACCGTTAGTCAAACGCACACGGCAAACTTTACGCAGTGCTGAGTTTGGTTTTTTAGGGGTAGTGGTGTACACACGAGTACAAACACCACGTTTCTGCGGGCAAGCTTCCAGCGCAGGCACGTTGCTCTTTGCAACTTTGCGTACGCGTGGTTTGCGAACCAGCTGGTTAACTGTTGCCATTAAATAGCTCCTGGGATTTAGCTTTTTGCTTCGTAAACACGTAATAAATCGCCTCGTATTTCTACGAGGAGGCAGAATTCTAGGACTGTGTCAAAAGGGTGTCAAGAAATAACCAGGTTTTCGCTGTTACCAGGCCACTTGTTGTTGGTGCTTTATCGTCAAGGCAACGAACCCAGTATAGTCCAGAGGCTGGATATTGGTCGAAATTTGGCCAACAAGACCACGTGCCAGCACATCTTCTTCTAAAACCCACAGCGTTGCAGGCGAAGACGACAGCTTGAGGAACATCTGGCTGCCCTCGAGCGCGGCGGTGACGCCATCCTGTAATAGCAATACATCATCCCCCTCTTGCAACAGCAGCAGAAGGCTATCGAGGTCGCATTGCCAGGGGGATTGCAACAGCGTGTAAAGCATGGTCGTTTCTCAGAAGCGGATGATACGGTGATAAGTCGCGAGTTTCTGGCGCAGAGCGGCTGCATTCAGCACCTCCGCCGTCAACACGCGGTTGGCCGTCACACGCTGCCCACGTGCCAGCAGTGACTCCTCGCAGACAAAACACTGGTCGATGTCATAAAGCTCCAGCACACCAAAGGTAGCAATGTAGTTGCGTGCCAGAATCTTTTCCGGCTGCTGGTGCGGGTTAAGCTGCAGCACGCCATCACCCACAAAGAACAGCGCAATATCTTCACTTAACGCCCCTGTCGCCAACACTGCATCCAGCCCTTCCCTGCCGGCACTGCTGCCGTGCGGAGCCTGAGTAAACAGAAAAGCCACTCGATTCATCAGAATTGCACCAGCCGATCGCAACTGAGTGCGGCTTCCGCTAACGCACCCAATCCACTGAGTTCAAAACCCGCTTGCAGATTGCTGCCAGAAAGTTGCAATCGCGCGGCTTCCTGCGCATCGGTCACGCCACGACGCAGTGCCGCCGCCACGCAAATATTCAACGCCACGCCGCTTTGGTCATGCAGATGCTGCCATTCCCGCACCATATCGATTTCATCGCTGGCGGGTGCCGTCAGCTGATTGGCATTCAACACGCCCTCACGATAAAAGAAGACGCTTTCCAGCTGATGTCCCGCCCCGATCAGCGCACGCGCAAACAGCAGCGCGCTGCTGGCATGCTGCGTACCGTACGCCGGGCCGGTGACCAGCAAGATGTAGCGCATTAGCGATCCTGCCCCTGAAAATCACCGTTTTTAAACTGGCGGATATAAAGGTAAACCGTATGCTTGGAGATATTCAGGCGGTCAGCCACCTGATTAATCGCGTCTTTAATATCGAAGATACCTTTCTCATACAGATTGAGCACAATCTGACGATTCTTCGCGTTGTTCGACACATTACGGTCAGCACTCACCTCTTCAATGGTGAACTCCAGCGTTTGCATCACCAGGTCTTCAACGGAACTGGCGAAGTTGACATTGGAATCAACCTGCTGCATTTCTGGCGGCATAAATGTCGACATGATTTGGGAGAAAGGCACGTCAAGGTTCATGTTGATGCACAGCAAACCAATGACACGCTGCTGGCGATTGCGAATGGCGATAGTCACCGATTTCATCAGCACGCCACTTTTCGCGCGCGTAAAGTAGGCGCGAGACACATTGCTGTCTGCGCCGTGCATATCGTGCAGCATACGCAGTGCCAAATCGGTAATCGGTGAACCCACTTTACGGCCGGTATGTTCGCCGTTGGCAATACGCACTGCCGAGCATTTCAAATCTTCCAGTGAGTGCAGCACGATTTCGCAGTGCGAACCGATCAGCATCGCCAGACCATCGACCACCGCTTCGTAAGATTTGAGAATATCGTAGTCGGCTTGCTCGAACGGACGTTGCTCCAGTAAATCGAAGTCAGTCAGTTCACCGGGATTGAATGGATTAGACATCGAAGACATTACCCTAAATGGCTGGAGCCTGTCTCGACAGCATTGGGGCAGACTCATGTGGTGATTATTATGCAGCTGCTAGTCTGGCAAATGTCGTGGTTATTAGCCACCTAAATAATTCAGTAGAAATGAAACCGCCGCCCGGAGGCGGCGGTATAAGAAATGGCAGATTACTGCGCTTTCTTGTCAGCTTCGGCTGGTGCCTGAGCTTTCTCATCCGCCTTAGGCGCGGGTTTGATATCAAGCAGTTCAACATCAAACACCAGGGTGGAGTTAGCCGGAATGCCCGGAACGCCATTTTTACCGTAAGCCAGGTTTGGTGGGATCACCAGCTTGATCTTACCGCCTTTCTTCACGTGCTTCAGACCTTCGGTCCAGCCTGGGATCACACCATCCAGACGGAACGACAGTGGCTCGCCACGGGTGTAAGAGTTATCGAACTCGGTACCGTCAATCAGCGTACCTTTGTAGTTCACGACAACCGTATCGCTGTCTTTTGGTGCGTCGCCAGTACCTTCTTTCTCTACCTGGTACAGCAAGCCTGATTCAGTTTTCTTCACGCCTTTTTCTTTGGCGAATTTGTCAGCGTAAGCGGCACCCTTATCAGAGTTCTCCTTCGCGTCTTTTTCCATCTTCGCCTGTGCTGCGCCTTTCACGCGGCCTTCGAAGGCTTGCAGCGTCTGCTCGATCTCTTGATCAGACAGCTTGCTCTTGCCACCGAATGCATCCTGAACACCTGCGATCAGCTGATCTTTGTCCAGTTTGATGCCCAGTTTCTCTTGTTCCTTCAGAGAATTGTCCATGTAGCGACCCAAAGAGGCGCCCAACGCATAGGCTGACTGCTGGTCTTCGTTTTTGAAGGCAGCGTTCTTAGGTGCCTGTGGCGCAGCCTGCGCTGCGTCAGCCGGAGCTGCGGTGGTTTCTGCTGCCATTGCCAGCGGTGCATTCAGCGCGACGGCCATGGTGGTAGCTAACAATGTGACTTTAAACAGTGATTTCATCCTTTCTCCAAAACCGAAGCATCTAAACCTCGGGAATCATTGCGGACAGTGGCCCACACTATAACTTTACGTGGCAGCGGCGAACACTCCCACAACGTAATTACCCGCTTAACATCCGACCTTTTTTGCATCAGGAAGTTTCACCAGAGATGAAGGCATTCGCGCTGTTTTCAACCTTCTGCCGATATTAAGCTTAAAAATCGGGTGATTCTGGTGCTAAAGGCCGTAGAATCACGCCCGATACGCGCCAGGCGCAGCACCGTAAGAGGAGAAGAGATGATGCAACAGGAAGAGTGGGAACAACGCCTTGAGGCACTGGAGAGCAAGCTGGCTTTTCAGGAAGACACTATCGATCAGCTCAATCACACGGTGACCCAGCATGAACTGGAGATGAGCAGGATGCGTGAACAGGTGCGTTTGCTGGTCGACAAGGTGAAAGCCGCGACACCTTCATTGCTGGCTTCGCAGTCAGAAGAGACGCCGCCGCCGCACTACTGATGTCCAGAATGGTTGTGCTGCTAGCATAAAAAAGGCCACCTAACGGTGGCCTCTTGTCTCTTCAGGCAAAACTTAGTGGCTGCAGCCACAACCGCCAGTGCCACAGCCGCCTTGACCGTGATCGTGACCATGGTCGTGATCATGATCGTGGCCGTGTGCGCCATGTACGTGACCGTGAGCGATTTCTTCTTCCGTAGCTTCACGGATCGCGACCACTTCCACGTTAAAGTTCAGGTTCTGACCTGCCAGCATGTGGTTACCATCAACCACAACATGCTCGTCTTCCACTTCGGTGATTTCAACCGGAACCGGGCCTTGATCTGTTTCTGCCAGGAAGCGCATGCCAACCTGCAGTTCATCCACGCCCATGAACACGTCTTTAGGTACGCGCTGAACCAGATTGTCATCATACTGACCGTAAGCATCGTTTGCTGGGATATGCACATCAAACTTATCGCCTACATCATGATTTTCCAGCGCTTTTTCCAGACCAGAAATCAGGGAACCATGACCGTGCAGATAGTCCAACGGTGCACTCACCGGTGACTCGTCAACCAACACACCGTCTTCGGTACGAACCTGATACGCCAGGCTCACCACCAGGTCTTTTGCTACTTTCATGATATCTCCTAACCGTTGAGAACTGAGATCCCGTCTCATTGGTCTATTTGCGTGCAATAACCAACCAGAAAGGTTCAAGACTGAGGATGCCAACAAATGTGTTGCTGCATACTGCTCAGCGTTAATGGCGCCGATTGTAACGGAATTCAATCCCGCTGTAAGTTTAAGCTTAAAAAAAGCTGCGCCATTCCGCTACTCAGGATGAAAAATGCCGATCACTTGTTCGTTGCTGCGCACCTGCTCGCGAACCTGCTTATCCGCTTCGCGCATTTGGTGGCCGCACTTTACGCACTCCACCACATCGACATTGTTTTCACGCCACAGCGCCAGGGTGTCTTTTTCCTGGCATTGCGGACAAACTGCACCGGCAATAAATCGTTTACGCATACTCTTTCCTGCCCGTCATTAGTGAACGGATACGTTAAGTGTAGTTCTACTCGTCATCCCAGCCGTCAAACTGGCGTTTTTCGTGCTGCATTTCCCGCTGGAAGATATCCTCCAGCTCACGGCGCGCTTCTTTCACACGTGAAACCTGGGCACTGTCATCGTGGCTTGGCACCAGTTCACGCAGCATACGCATATCCAGCCGACGGAAGTGCTGCTGAGCACGTTGCGCCTGGTGCGGATGCATACCCAATGAGATCAGCGCTTTGCGGCCTAGCTCCAACGCACTCGAGAAGGTTTCGCGTGAGAACAGCTTCACACCCGCCTGCAACAACTCATGCGCTTCAACACGACCACGTGCTCGCGCCAGAATTTCCAACTGCGGGAAGTGCTGCTGGCAAAGATGCACGATGGTCATCGAATCTTCCGGATCATTGCAAGTAATCACGATCGATTGCGCATTTTCTGCGCCGGCAGCGCGCAACAGTTCCAGCTCGGTCGCATCGCCATAGTAAACCTTGTAGCCATATTTGCGCATCAGGCTGACTGCAGAGATATCACGTTCCAGTACGGTGATACGTTTGTTGTTGGCCATTAGCAGGCGGCCCACCACCTGACCGAAACGCCCAAAGCCCACCACAATCACCTGCGGCTGATCGTCTTCGACAAACGGCTTTTCACTGTCATCATCTGGCTCATTGAAACGGCGCGCGAGCAATTTATCCACGCCCTGCATCAGCAGAGGGGTGGTCATCATCGATAGCGTCACTGTCACCAGCAGCAGCGGCAGTTGATCGCCGCTGAACAATTTGGCGGAGGAAGCCGCCGAGAACAGCACGAACGCAAACTCACCGCCTTGGCTCAACACGCCAGCAAACTGCTGGCGCTCAGAACTGCGCAGCCCGTAAATACGCGCCAGCACATAGAGCACCAGCGTTTTCACCGCCACCAGAATCACCACGCCAAGAATGATTTCGAGGATGTGGGTATAGAGCACGCCAAGATTCAGCGCCATGCCAACGGAGATAAAAAACAGCCCCAGCAGTAACCCTTTAAAGGGTTCAATCGCCACTTCCAGCTCATGGCGATATTCACTTTCTGCCAGCAGGATACCGGCAATAAAGGTACCCAGCGCCATCGACAGCCCCAGCGCATCCATAAACAGCGCAGAGCCGAGCACCAGCAACAACGAGGCTGCGGTGAACACTTCACGCACCCCCGAAGCCGCAATAAAGCGGAAGATAGGACGCAGCAAATAGCGGCCGCCCACCAGCATGCCGGCAAACGCCAGCACCTTCATCCCCACTTTCAGCCAGTCGACATGGCCACTGTCCCCCCCTGCCAGCAGCGGGACCAACGCCAAAGCGGGAATGACCGCTAAATCCTGAAAGAGCAGTACCGAGAAACCAAGCTGACCCGCTTCACTGCGGTTCATGCCTTTATCTCGCATCAGCTGCAGCGCCATGGCGGTTGAAGACATGGCCAGACCAATCCCGCCAATCACCGCTGCTTGCCAGCTAAAGTTCGTGAGCCACAGCAGCACCCCAAGAATGGCGGCAGAAACCAGCACCTGCGCCGCCCCCACGCCAAAGATCGAGCGGCGCAACGCCCAGAGCTTCGCAGGATTCAGCTCAAGGCCGATGATGAACATCAGGAACACCACGCCGAGTTCAGAGAAATGCAGAATTTCATCGACGTCGCTGATAAAACCTAAGCCCCAAGGGCCGATGGCGATGCCCGCCAGCAAATAGCCCAGCACCGCGCCAATACCGAGGCGCGCCGCAATCGGCACGATCAGCACCGCGGCAACCAGATAGATCACCCCGGCAGTCAGTAAGGTTTGCCCTTCCATTACATGACTCCCTGTGGCAATGGCGCAGCGAGCCAGTCGCGGTATGCCTGCGCATAATTACGCATCACATCTGACGTCTGGCGGCGTGCCCAGTAGATCACCATCGGCGTCATCCAGTGCATACGGCACATCTGGGCCGTCAGCTCAAACGGACGCATGATATCGCTCATGGGATAGCGATTTAACCCATGCGCATGATAAGCCGTTTCCGGCTCCCCGGTGGTTACCACGCTGCGCCAATACTTACCTTCTAATGCATTGCCGTCTGTACCGCTGGCAAAGCCGCGTGACAAGACGCGGTCCAGCCACTCTTTAAGCAGTGCTGGGCAGCTGTAGGTATAAAGTGGATGCTGAAACACCACGATCTGATGCTCACGTAACAGTTGCTGCTCGTGGTGAATATCAATAAAAAAGTCCGGATAGTGGGCATATAAATCGTGCACCGTGACGTGGTCCAGTTCCATAGCCGACTGCAGCAAAACCCGATTAGCAATCGAATCCTGTGATTCCGGATGGGCGTAAAGCAGCAAAATTTTGGGTGGCTGCGACATCGTTCCCCTCCAAAGCGTCGTCACAGCAGAGGAATTCCGCTACCATGCTCGACGCAACTAAACATTCTCGAATTATGTTGCCGATAAATTAACATATTCTGACGATACGGCGCTTATGATTGTATTTTCCTCATTACAAATCCGCCGCGGCACCAATGTGCTGCTGGATAACGCAACAGCCACCATTAATCCCGGCCAAAAAGTCGGTCTGGTGGGCAAAAACGGCTGTGGCAAATCTACGCTGCTGTCGTTGCTTAAAGGTGAACTCAGCAGCGATGCAGGTCACTTCACCTTTCCCAATAGCTGGGCACTGGCATGGGTAAATCAGGAAACCCCCGCGTTAAGTAAAGCCGCGCTGGAATATGTTATTGATGGCGACCGCGAATATCGTCAGCTTGAATCCGAATTAGCGGAAGCCAATGCCAAAGATGATGGTAATGCCATCGCTCTGGTACACGGCAAGCTCGATGCGATTCAGGCATGGAGCATACACGCACGCGCTTCCAGCCTGCTGCACGGATTGGGCTTTAGCCAGGAACAGTTGATGCGGCCGGTGAGTGATTTCTCCGGTGGCTGGCGTATGCGCCTTAACCTGGCGCAGGCGTTGGTGTGCCGCTCCGATCTGCTGCTGCTTGATGAACCCACCAACCACCTCGATCTCGATGCGGTGATCTGGCTTGAGCGTTGGTTAAAAAGCTACGAAGGCACGCTGATCCTGATCTCGCACGACCGAGATTTTCTTGATCCGGTGGTGGATAAGATTATCCATATCGAGCAGCAGACGATGTTCGAATATACCGGCAACTACAGCTCGTTCGAACGCCAGCGCGTAGCCAAACTGGCACAGCAACAGGCGTTGTTCCAGAGTCAGCAGGAAAAAGTACAACACCTGCAAAAGTACATCGATCGCTTCCGCGCGCAGGCCACCAAGGCCAAGCAAGCGCAGAGCCGTATCAAAATGCTGGAGCGCATGGAGTTGATTGCCCCGGCACACGTCGATAATCCCTTCAGTTTTAGCTTCCGTGCGCCAGAAAGCCTGCCAAATCCGTTGTTAAAAATGGAGAAAGTGACGGCGGGTTACGGTGAGCGCATCATCCTTGATGCCATCAAACTCAACCTGGTGCCCGGTTCACGCATTGGCTTGCTGGGCCGTAACGGTGCCGGTAAATCGACGCTGATTAAACTGCTGGCGGGTGAAATTGAAGCGCTGGATGGCAAAGTCGGATTGGCCAAAGGCATCAAACTCGGTTACTTCGCGCAGCATCAACTTGAGTATTTGCGCGCCGACGAGTCCCCTTTACAGCATCTGGCGCGCATTGCGCCACAAACGCTGGAACAGCAGCTGCGCGACTATCTGGGCGGTTTCGGCTTCCAGGGTGACAAAGTCAGCGAGATCACCGAACGCTTCTCCGGTGGTGAAAAAGCGCGACTGGTGCTGGCGTTGATCGTGTGGCAGCGCCCTAACCTGCTGCTGCTTGATGAACCGACCAACCACCTTGATCTCGACATGCGCCAGGCACTGACCGAAGCCCTGATTGACTTCGAAGGCGCGCTGGTTGTGGTTTCGCATGACCGCCATCTGTTGCGTTCGACCACCGATGACCTCTATCTGGTGCATGACCGTAAAGTCGATGTCTTCGAAGGCGATCTCGATGACTATCAGCAGTGGTTGAGCGACTTGCAGAAGCAACAAGCGCAACAGGATGCCGCACCAAAGCAGGATAACGCCAACAGCGCCCAGTCACGCAAAGATCAGAAACGCCGCGATGCCGAACTGCGTTCGCAGACTCAGCCGTTGCGTAAAGAGATCGAGAAACTTGAGAAGCTGATGGCGAAATGGCAAAGCCAGTTGAGCGAAGCCGAAGCCTTACTCTCCGACAGTGCGATTTACGATCAGAGCCGTAAAGCCGATCTCAACACCGCGTTGCAACGTCAGGCCGAAAGTAAATCCGCGCTGGAAGACGTTGAAATGGCATGGCTGGATGCGCAAGAGCAGTTGGAGCAGATGCTGGCGAGTTAAAGCATCACAGTATGCTGAAAACGATCGTAGCGTAGCGAGATAAGGCGCCAGGTGCGGCATGATGCCGCGCCGCGGCAACGCAATCGCAACACGCTACGGACGTTTTAAAACGGTTTGTCCCCCAACACCGTTGCCCGATGCATCACCCTTCGTGCCGGATAATAATCCGCATTGGCGTAATGCTGCGTCACGCGGTTATCCCAGATTGCCACATCATTCTCCTGCCAGCGCCAGCGCACCTGGAACTCGGGTTTGGCGGTATGTGCGAACAGAAAGCCCAACAGTGCATCACTCTCTTTCTCACTCAATCCCAGCAAGCGCGTGGTAAAACCTTCATTCACAAACAGCGCTTTGCGTCCGCTCACCGGATGGGTTCGGATTACCGGATGCTGCACCGGTGGATTTTTCGCGACGGCTTGCTGCCAGCGCTGATGCTCCTCCTCGGTCTTGCGGTACTTATACTCCTGGAACGATTTTTTAAAATCATGCTCGGCCTGCAAGCCACTCAGCAGCTGCTTAAAGGGTTCAGACAGCGCTTCATAAGCTGCAATCCCGGTGGACCACAAGGTATCGCCGCCACTCTCCGGCAACAGCTTCGAGGCGAGAATCGCAATCGCTGGGGGCGTGTCGATAAAGGTCACATCGGTGTGCCAGTTATCATTATCCGGTGGATTGTCCTGATGGGTGTCCAGCACGATAATCTCTTCCACCCCTTCCGCATGCGGATAAACCGGGTGGATATGCAGATCGCCGAAGCGCACCGCTAGCGCACGCTGCTGTGCGGGTGTGATCACCTGATTACGCAGAAACAACACTTGATGGCGTAGCAGGCCGTGATAAAGCTGCTCAAACTGCGCATCGCTTAACGGGCGGCTGAGATCGAGATCGTCGACCTGTGCGCCGATATGCGGGCCCAGCGCGGTAAAAGTCACACGTTCATTCATTGTTGTTCTCCATTCCAGGGTGTCAGACGGCGCTGCAGAGCGCGCAGACCCAGTTCTAAACTAAAGGCAATTAACGCAATCACCGCGATACCCGCCAGCACCACATCGGTGGCGAGAAACTCGCCCGCCGACTGCACCATAAATCCGAGTCCGCGCGTGGCGGCAATCAGTTCGGCGGCCACCAGCGTTGACCATCCCACGCCCAAGCCAATCCGTAATCCGGTCAGAATTTCCGGCAGTGCTCCCGGTAAAATCACGTAACGCAACAGCTGCCAGCGCGACGCGCCTAATGCCTGAGCCGCACGAATCCGCACCTGCTGGGCATTTTTCACGCCTGCCAGCGTCGAGAGCGTCACCGGCGCGAAGATCGCCAGATAAATCAGTAAAATTTTCGAGGTTTCACCGATGCCGAACCAAATCACCATCAGCGGTAAATAAGCCAGCGGCGGCACCGGGCGATAGAGTTCAATCAGCGGGTCCAGCAGCCCACGAATCGCAGGGCTCAACCCCATCGCAATGCCCACCGGAATACCGATCAGTGCGGCAAAGAACAACGCCACCAGCATGCGCGTGAGGCTGGCACCTAAGTGCTGCCACAGCGTCGCATCCATAAAGCCTTGCGGACTGGCGATCAGCAGTAACTTTTGCAACACCTGCTGGGGTGGCGGCAGGAATAAAGGCGCGACTAAACCGAGGGCGGTCACCGCCCACCACACCAGCAGCATCAAAGCTACGCTCAGCAAGCTGAGAGAAAACTGGGGTGAAAACGGCCAGCGCAGCGAGCGGCGCCGCGTCTGGGTTTTCTCATCAATCACCGCACTCATACAAACGCCTCCCGCTGGGAAAAGACCTGATTCAATACATACTCACGACGTTCGATGAAAGCCGGATCGGACTTAATGCTGCGGCACGGCTCACCCGCGGCAAACCGTTGGCCAAAGTCGAGTTTGATACGCTCAACCACGCGCCCCGGCCCCGGTGACAGCAGCACCAGTTCGCTGGCGAGAAACACCGCTTCCTCTATATCGTGGGTTATCAGCAAAATCTGTTTACCGGTATCCCGCCACAGCGTCAGAAGCAGTGTTTGCATCTGTTCGCGGGTAAAAGCATCCAGCGCACCAAACGGCTCATCTAACAGCAGCAGCTGAGGGTCAGCCGCCAGCGCACGGGCAATACCCACGCGCTGACGTTGACCCCCAGAGAGCTGCCAGATAAAACGCTTTTCTGCCCCTTCCAGTCCCACTTTGCGGATCAAACGTCGGGCGATAGCGTGGCGCTCGGCTTTCGCCATTCCCGCCAGTTGTAAACCAAAGGCCACGTTATCGATGACGTTACGCCACGGCAGCAATCCCTCGTTCTGGAATACCACACCGCGCTCGGCACCAGGCCCGTTCACCGCTTTGCCATCCAGCGTAATGCTGCCCGACTCCAGCGGCAGAAAACCGGCAATCAGATTGAGCAGTGTGGTTTTTCCGCAACCAGAAGGCCCCAGCACCACCAGCAGGTCGCGTTGGTCGAGCTGCAAATTGATATCTTGCAGCGCGGGTTGTCCGGCGTAACGCGCATTCAGGTTGGTGATGCTGAGCATAAAACCTCCGTTACTTCGCTAAGGGTGCAACAAAGCGTGTGGTGACGTAGCTGCTGTAGTCGCTGGCGGCATCCGGCACTTTGCCCTGCTCTTTCAGGAAGTGCGCGGTGTCGACAATCGCCTTGTTCACGGGTTTACCCAGCTGTTCGAGCTGTTGTTGCGCAGTCAGGTAAGTGTTGCCTTTCACCAGCACCGGCACATCGCTCTCCGGCACGCCGCTTAAGCGTGACAGCTTGCTCAGGTTGTCTGGCTGCTTGAGCCACTGATCGGGATTGGCGATATACGCCTGTTGTGCGTCAATCGCGCTGCGGGCGAAGGCGGTGACGATCTCAGGATGCTGTTGCGCGAAGTCTTTGCGCACCACCCAGACATCCAGCGTCGGTGAGCCCCATTTGCCCACCTGAGAAGAGTCAGTCAACACCGTGCCGTCTTTCTCCAGCTCATTCACCGCAGGAGACCAGACATAGGCGCCATCGATGTCACCGCGTTTCCACGCGGCAATAATGGCGGGCGGTTGCAGGTTCACTAACTGCACCTGTGATGGCTTGATGCCCCAATGTTTGAGCGCAGACAGCAGGCTGTAATGCGTCGTGGAGATGAAAGGCACCGCAATACGTTTGCCAATCAGATCTTTAGGTTGGGTGATGGATTTCTTGACCACCAGCGCTTCGGAATTGCCGAGCTGAGAGGCCAACAGAAAGGCTTCAATCGGCAGCTGTTGCGTGGCTGCCACGGCGAGCGGACTCGAACCGATATTGCCGATCTGCACATCGCCCGAGGCCAATGCGCGCAGCACGCTGGCACCGCTATCAAATTTACGCCAGTCAACGGTTGCGCCACTCTCTTTGGCAAAGGTGTTATCGGCTTGCGCCACTTTGGCCGGCTCTGCCGAAGTTTGATACGCCACCGTCACGTTAACCGCTTGCGCCTGAAAGGCCATCAGGGCGAATGCTGCTGCCACTGCTGTTATTGTTTTTTTCACTGCCATCATCGTTCACCCCAATGTTATGTCGTGACGGCAGTTTCTCCAGTGCGGGTAATTTCATAAAGGAATTAAAAATTATCCCTAATGAAAATCTGTTCTTAGATCAACATCGGGCAAGGCTATGCGGAATACGCAATTGCAAAGAAGGCGTAAAGACAGAAATATGTCACGCGCTCACATCCTGCCTGTGTTATTGATAGGCTCCTGATTTTACAACCCAGTTGCCGGTACTGAATCCATGTCGATTGAGAAAGTTGCGCATCTCGCTGGCGTATCAAAAGCCACGGTATCACGGGTGTTAAATCAACATCCCGGTGTGCGGCCGGACACGCGTGAAAAGGTGCTCGCAGCCATTGAGCACTGCGACTACCAACCCAATCTGCTGGCACGTCAGCTGCGTACCGCGCAAAGCCATATGTTACTGGTGTTAATTTCAGACATCACCAATCCCTTCTGTTCGCGCGTGGTGCAAGGCATTGAAGCTGAAGCCGAGGCACAGGGTTATCACATCCTGTTGTGCAATTCGGCCTCGCAGCTACCCCGTGAAGCAGCCTATCTGGCATTGCTCAGCGGCAAAGTGGTGGATGGCGTCATCACCATGGACGCTGCCGCCTGCCTGCAAGAGTTGAAGGGAATGATTGGTGATGCGCCTTGGGTACAGTGCGCGGAATACGATCCGTCGATCCAGACCTCCAGCGTCACCATCGATAATAAAGAAGCCGCCTTTGAAACCGTGCGTTACCTGGCCAGTAAAGGCCGTCGCCGCATTGCGTTGGTGAATTGCGATATGCGCTACCTCTATTCCCATCAGCGAGAGAGTGGTTACCGTGAGGCGCTGGAGCAGTTAGAACTGAGCTGGGGTGCCGTGGCCTATGCTGAAAATATTTCGTGCGAGTCGGGAAGCGCTGCGCTGCGGGAGTTGTTGTTGCATCCGGAACGACCTGACGCGGTGTTTGCGGTGTCGGATGTGCTGGCCGTCGGTGTGATCCATGCCGCGCTGGAAGCCGGATTGCGCGTGCCGGAAGATCTGGCGGTGGTGGGATTTGATGGTATTCCGTTTACCAGCAGCCTCAACCCGCCGCTGACGACCATTGAACAACCGATGAACCGGCTGGGCGCGCGCAGTGTTCAGCTGTTACTGAACCGCATCCGTCAGCCGCAGAGTGAGGTAGTGCGCGAGGTATTACCCTGGAAGCGCGTCGAACGCGCCTCCAGCTGACTCAACGCCAAATCAACAGCACGCAGGCGGCCGTCAATACTCCCATGGCGAGGTTGAAGATTTTCCACGCGCGCGGGCTGCGCAGCAGGCGGCCGATCATCGAACCAAACCCCATCCAGATTACGCCGGATACCACGTTGACCAGTGCCATGCCGATGCTGATGGCTATCACCGAATGCAGGTAAGCATCGCCTGCGAGGCTGAAGCTGGCGACCGCACCCAATGCCATCAACCAGGCTTTAGGGTTGATCAGTTGCAGCAATCCGCCTTGCCAGAATGGCATCTGCTTCACGCTGGCGTCTTCCGTTTCCAGCTTCTCGTACTCCGCAGTCGCGATTTTCCACGCCAGCCACAGTAAGTAGAGGCTACCAGCAATCTTCAGCACCAGATGCAGAGAAGGATAAAGCAGGATGAGACCACCGATACCAAATGCCACCATCAGCAACATGACTTGCATGCCAATCATGATACCAATGAGCAACGGAATGGTGCGCAGGAAGCCAAAATTAGCACCTGAGGCGGTAAGTAACATATTATTGGGGCCAGGCGTGATGGCAGCGACCCAAAGAAAGCCCAACATTGATAAAAAAAGACTCAGTTCCATGTATATTCGGGTGCTCCTCACCCAGTAAAGCGGACAACCCATCGAAGCTATCAGCGACTTATGCATCAGACAAGCCTTTACCCAAGCTATTTTGATCGCCCCGACGGCGAGCGCTTTACACCGCTGCGCGGATTCAGTAACGCGCATCTACAAACACTGCTGCCGCGCATTCTGCGTCGGCGTGTAACCTTACGCCCGCACTGGCAGCGCCTTGACCTGCCGGACGGCGATTTTGTTGATCTCGCGTGGAGCGAAGATCCTGCGCAGGCGCGCCACAAACCTCGTATGGTGATGTTCCACGGCCTGGAGGGCAGCTTCCGCAGCCCCTACGCCCACGGCCTGATGCAGGCCTGCCAGGCACGCGGATGGCTGGCAGTAGTGATGCACTTCCGGGGTTGCAGTGGCGAGCCCAATCGCCTGCAGCGCATTTATCATTCCGGTGAAACGGAAGACGCCACCTTTTTCCTGCACTGGCTCCAGCGCGAATGGGGTACGGTCCCGACGGCAGCGGTGGGCGTTTCACTCGGTGGTAATATGCTGGCCTATTTGCTGGGCATGCAGGGCAACGATGCTCTGGTTGATGCCGCCGTTGCGATTTCGGCCCCCTTTGCCCTTGAACCCTGTAGCGAAAAGCTGGATGCCGGCTTCTCGCGCTTCTATCAGCACTATTTGCTGACCAAGCTGAAACAGAACGCCACGCGTAAACTGCTGGCCTGGCCCGGCACGCTGCCGGTGGAACTGAGCCAGCTGCGCGCCTTTCGCCGCATTCGCGAGTTCGATGATGCGATTACCGCACGCGCGCACGGTTTTCTGGATGCCAATGACTATTATCAACGTGCCAGCGCCATGCCGCTGCTCACGGGCGTGCGCAAGCCGTTGCTGATCATTCACGCCAAAGACGACCCGTTTATGACTGACGCGGTGATACCGCAGCCAGAACAGCTGTCACCCTCCATTGAATATCAGCTGACGCAACAAGGCGGTCATGTTGGTTTTGTCGGCGGCACCTTGCTGAAGCCGAAAATGTGGCTGGAACAGCGTGTGCCTGACTGGCTTTCAACCTATCTGGATGTGTGATCGTGATTATTCCCTGGCAAGAACTTGAAGTGACAACGCTGGAAAACCTGATTGAAACCTTCGTGTTACGTGAAGGCACCGATTACGGCGAGCAGGAGCGCAGCCTGGCGCAGAAGGTGGCCGATGTGCGCCGCCAACTGGAACGCGGAGAAGTCGTGCTGGTGTGGTCTGAACTGCATGAATCAGTGAATATCATGCCAGCGCGAGATTTTCGCGGTTAATGCACCGCGCGGCAATTCGTGGTAACAATGCTCATCGCCGGACCTCACAGGGAGTTCTGTTATGTCAGCCAGGCATCCAATTATTGCCGTTACCGGTTCCAGCGGAGCCGGTACCACCACCACCAGCCTCGCCTTCCGTAAAATATTCCAGCAGCTGGATCTGCACGCTGCGGAAGTCGAAGGTGACAGCTTCCATCGCTACACCCGTCCAGAGATGGACATGGCGATCCGTAAGGCGCGCGATCTGGGTCGTCACATTAGCTACTTTGGCCCCGAAGCCAATGACTTTGGTTTATTAGAACAGACGTTTAAGCACTACGGAAAAACCGGTCAGGGCGAATCGCGCAAGTATCTGCACACCTATGATGAAGCGGTGCCGTGGAATCAGGTGCCGGGCACCTTTACGCCATGGCAGCCGCTGCCGGACAACACCGATGTGCTGTTCTATGAAGGGTTACACGGCGGTGTGGTGACGCAACCGCATAACGTGGCAGAGCATGTGGATCTGCTGGTGGGTGTGGTGCCGATTGTGAACCTGGAGTGGATTCAAAAGCTGGTGCGCGATACCAGCGAACGTGGGCATTCTCGTGAAGCGGTGATGGATTCGGTGGTGCGTTCGATGGAGGACTATATCAACTACATCACGCCGCAGTTCTCTCGCACCCACATCAACTTCCAGCGCGTGCCGACCGTGGATACCTCCAACCCGTTTGCCGCACGTGAGATCCCTTCACTCGACGAAAGTTTTGTGGTGATCCATTTCCGTGGTCTGGAGGGGATTGCCTACCCTTACCTGCTGGCAATGATTCAGGGCTCGTTCATTTCACACATGAATACGCTGGTGGTGCCGGGGGGCAAAATGGGGCTGGCGATGGAATTGATCATGACACCGCTGGTGCAACGGCTGATCGAAGGTAAACGGATTGAATAATCCAGAATTTCTGTAGCGGCACGATGTATGGCGTGCATCACACCGCGCGATAAATCGCGCCGCGACAGTAGGATTACAACTCTACCACTTCATAGCTGTGGGTGATTTCCACACCTTTACCCAGCATGATCGCCACCGAACAATACTTCTCAGCGGAGAGATCAACCGCGCGGGCCACGGCTTTATCACTCAACGCTTTGCCGCTGACAATAAAATGCAGGTTGATGTGGGTAAAAATACGTGGCGCTTCTTCACGGCGTTCAGACGTGAGCTTCACCTCGCAATCGGCCACATCATTACGGCCCTTTTGCAGGATAGACACCACGTCAATCGCGCTACAGCCGCCCGCCGCCATCAGAACCATCTCCATTGGACTCGGCGCTTTATCCCCTGAATTACCGTCCATTAATACCTGATGGCCAGATGAGGATTCTCCGAGAAAGGTTAACCCCTCCACCCATTTCACTCGTGCCTGCATTATTCTTTCTCCTGAAGTGGCTATTTTGCCGCCAGAGTACGCTTTCAGTTGATAAACAGCAATCCAGACTCTTCCGCCTGTTGCTGAAGCGAGACAACAGAAGACAGCTTGCAAAAGCTGTGCTACAAACAGTGCTGAAAATATTTTCGTCGTAACAGACGAAGGCGGGAAGAATCAAAAGCGTAGCTTAAGAATCACCCGGAAATAAAACGCTCGACGATTACACCGCCTGACAGGGAAAACTGCCCCCTGTGCTTTGGGCACGATTACAATAGAGGATAATAGCGAATGGTTCTCGGCAAACCGCAAACAGACCCTACACTCGAATGGTTCCTGTCCCATTGCCATATTCACAAATATCCGTCAAAGAGCACGCTCATCCATCAGGGTGAGAAAGCGGAAACGCTGTACTACATCGTGAAAGGTTCCGTTGCGGTTCTGATCAAAGATGAAGAAGGCAAAGAGATGATCCTCTCCTACCTCAATCAGGGAGATTTCATCGGCGAACTCGGCCTGTTTGAAGAAGGTCAGGAACGTAGTGCCTGGGTACGTGCCAAAACTGCCTGCGAAGTGGCTGAAATTTCCTACAAAAAATTCCGTCAGCTGATTCAGGTAAACCCGGATATTTTGATGCGACTCTCGTCGCAAATGGCGCGTCGTCTGCAAATCACCTCCGAGAAAGTGGGCAACCTTGCCTTCCTCGATGTGACGGGCCGTATCGCGCAAACACTGCTTAATCTGGCCAAACAGCCAGATGCGATGACTCACCCAGACGGGATGCAGATTAAAATCACCCGTCAGGAGATTGGTCAGATCGTGGGTTGCTCACGCGAAACCGTGGGGCGCATCCTGAAAATGCTGGAAGATCAGAACCTGATCTCCGCACACGGTAAAACCATCGTCGTTTACGGCACCCGCTAATTTCTTATCACCCACGGCGTGATGGCAACATCGCGCCGTTTTTGTTTGCGATGAGCTGATGTGGCGCCGAATCATCTATCATCCTGAGGTCAACTACGCCCTGCGGCAAACGCTGGTGCTGTGCCTGCCTGTGGCACTTGGCTGGCTGTTTGGCGATCTGCAAAAAGGCCTGTTGTTCTCATTAGTGCCTGCCTGCTGCAACATGGCCGGTCTGGATACCCCGCATAAACGCTTCTTCAAACGTCTGATTGTCGGCGGTTCGCTGTTTGCCATCGGCAGTTTTTCGATCCAGTTGCTCACGGATTATCAGATTCCGCTGCCGCTCATTCTGTTTGTGCTGCCGCTGCTGATTGGTGTCACCGGCGAAATCAGCCCGTTGCATGGCCGCTTGCTGCCAGCCACCCTGATCGCCGCCATCTTTAGCCTCAGCCTGGTTGGAAGGATGCCGGTCTGGGTGCCGCCGCTGCTGTATATCGGCGGTACGTTCTGGTACGGCCTGTTTAACTGGTTTTGGTTCTGGCTGTGGAAAGAGCAGCCGATGCGTGAAACCCTGAGCCTGCTGTATCGCGAACTGGCAGATTACTGTGATGCGAAGTACACGCTGCTGACGCAACTCACCGATCCTGAAAAAGCGTTACCGCCGCTACTGGCACGCCAGCAAAAAGCCGTCGATCTGATCACCACCTGTTATCAGCAAATGCATATGCTCTCGGCCAGCCGCGATAACAGCCATAAGCGTCTGACGCGAGCGTTTCAGGTGGCGTTGGATTTACAGGAACACATTTCGGTGAGCCTGCATCAGCCGGAAGAGGTGCAAAAGCTGGTCGAGCAGAGCCACGCTGAGGCGGTGATCCGTTGGAATGCGAAAACCATCTCCGCGCGCCTGCGCATCCTCGCCGATGCGATTCTCTATCATCAGTTGCCGGACCGCTTCCATATGGAAAAGCCACTCGGGGCGCTGGAAAAAATCGCGCGCCAGCACCCGGATAATCCGGTCGGCAACTTCTGTTACTACCACTTCAGCCGTATCGCACGCGTCTTACGCACACAGAAGCCGTTGTACACGCGTGACCTGATGGCGGATCGTCAGCGCCGTCTGCCGTTCTTCCCCGCGTTGCGCAGCTATCTGTCATTGAAATCTGCCGCTTTACGCACCGCCGCACGCATCTCGGTGATGCTAATGTTCGGCAGCGCAGTCGCGCTGTTCTTCAACATTCC
Organism: Type-D symbiont of Plautia stali; assembly: GCF_001485335.1. Classification (NCBI taxonomy): domain Bacteria; kingdom Pseudomonadati; phylum Pseudomonadota; class Gammaproteobacteria; order Enterobacterales; family Enterobacteriaceae; species Type-D symbiont of Plautia stali. Next base: position 22,314 of record NZ_BBOC01000009.1, read on the forward strand.
TAAGCCCTACTGGATTCTGATGACCATCATGTTTGTCAGTCAGAATGGCTACAGCGCCACGCGGGTGCGCATTCAGCACCGTGCGCTCGGCACCTTTGCCGGCTTGCTGATTGCCGCCGCCTCACTGCGACTGGCCGTACCCGAATCGGTCACCTTACTGTTTATGCTGGCCATCACCCTCGCCAGCTATCTGGTGACGCGCAAATATTATGGCTGGTCGATGATTGGCTTCACCGTTACCGCCGTGTATTCGTTACAGCTGCTGTCGCTCAATGGCGCACAGTTCTTATTGCCACGCATGATGGATACGCTGATGGGCTGTCTGATTGCGTTTGCAGGCATGATCTGGCTGTGGCCGCAGTGGCAGAGCGGATTGCTGCGCAGCAACGCCCATGATGCGCTGGAAGCCTATCAGGAAGCGTTACGAATGCTGTTGGGGCCGGAACAATCGCCGGAAAAACTGGCGTACCAACGCATGAAGGTCAACCAAGCGCACAATGCGCTGTTCAACTCGCTTAACCAGGCATCAAGCGAACCGGGCTTCAACGCGCAGTACCTGAAAGATATGCGCATGTGGGTAACACACAGTCAGTTTATCGTCGAGCATCTCAACGCCATGACGATTCTGGCACGTGAGCACACCATGCTGACGCCGAAACTGGCGGAGCGTTATCTGCAATCCTGTGAAATTGCGCTGCAACGCTGTCAGCAGCGGCTGGCATACGATGGACCAGGCAATGACAGCAACATTCTGGAAGCGCCGGAGAATCTGAATGAGGGGCCGGTGACGATTGTGGAACAGCATGTGAAGCGCATCCTGCAACACCTGAACGTGATGCACACTATCTCTTCACTGGCATGGAGCCAGCGACCGCATCATGGTCGCTGGCTCAAGGTGTTACGACCGAAAAGCTAGTTACGCCGCCAGCACCTTCTCAATGGCTTTGGCGAAACGCGCCATACCTTCTGCGATATCGGTTGGCTCGATCACCAGCGAAGGCACAAAACGAATCACGTCGGTGCCCGCCGTCAGCACCATCAATCCTTCTGCGGCTGATGCATTGAGGATGTCGCGTGCTTTGCTGGCGTACTGCGGTTTCAACGCCGCACCAATCAGTAAACCTTTGCCGCGAATCTCACTGAACAGTTCAAATTGACTGTTGATGGCCTGCAGACCTTCCACGAACTGCTGGCGACGCGCTTCCACGCCATTTAGCACTTCTGGTGTATTGATAATATCCAGCGCGGTTTCGGCAATCGCACAGGCCAGCGGGTTACCGCCGTAAGTGGTGCCGTGCACACCTGGCGCCATCACAGAGGCAATTTCGTTGGTGGTCAACATCGCACTCACCGGGAAACCGCCGCCCAGCGCTTTTGCACTGGTGATGATGTCGGGTTTGATGCCGTAATGCTCGTAAGCAAACAGCTTGCCGCTACGCCCCATGCCGCTTTGGACTTCATCCAACACCAACAGCGCTTTATGCTCATCACACAGCGCGCGCAGGCCCTGCATGAATTCTGCGGTCGCTGCCACCACACCGCCCTCGCCCTGAATCGGCTCGACGACAATGGCGCAGGTGTGGTCATCAATCACTGCTTTGACGGCATCCAGATCGTTAAACGGCACATGCACGATATCGGCAGGCTTCGGTCCAAAGCCGTCAGAGTATTTCGGCTGACCGCCTACAGTGACGGTAAACAGGGTACGGCCATGGAACGCGTTGTGGAAGGCGATGATTTTGCTTTTAAACGGGCTGTGTTTCTTGCAGGCGTAATAACGCGCCAGTTTGAAGGCCGCTTCGTTGGCTTCCGCGCCTGAGTTACCAAAGAACACGCGATCGGCGAATGTCGCGGCAATCAGTTTGCTGGCCAGACGCAGTGCCGGTTCGTTGGTGAATACGTTGCTGGTGTGCCACAAGGTTTCGCCCTGCGATTTCAGCGTTTCCACCAGCGCCGGATGGCAATGGCCTAAAGCAGTCACCGCGATGCCGCCGGAGAAGTCGATATACTCTTTGCCCTGCTGATCCCAGACTCGGCTGCCCTTGCCTTTAACCGGCACAAACTGCGCAGGTGCATAAACAGGCAAAATTACGTTATCGAACGTTTCCCGGGTTACCGCTAGTTTTTCCGCTGCCATTGCCGACCTCATTGGGTTATTTGTTGAGCTGAAGTGAAATTATAATCACAAAATATGCATAAAAAATCATACGAAGGCAAACATAAGTTACGCGTTCAGAAAATTAGCCAAGAGTTGATGGCCCTGCTCGCTGAGGATGCTCTCAGGATGGAACTGCACCCCTTCCAGCGGCAAGGTGCGATGGCGGAAGCCCATGATCTCATCCGGCTCGCCGTTGCGCAGGCTCCAGGCGGTGACTTCGAATTCAGCGGGCAGCGTATCGCGCGCCACAATCAGTGAATGGTAGCGCGTCACGGTGAGAGGATTATTAAGGTTGCGAAACACGCCTTGCTGGGTGTGCTGGATCACGGAAGTTTTCCCATGCATTACCTGGCGCGCACGGACCACCTGCGCACCATATGCCTGCGCAATCGCCTGATGGCCAAGGCACACGCCAAGTATCGGCAGGCGTCCAGCAAAGTGACGAATCGCCTCCAGCGAGACACCGGATTGATCCGGGGTACAGGGACCCGGAGAAATCACCAGATGTGTCAGCGGCAGCGCCTCGATTTCCGCCACGGTAATGGCATCATTACGCACCACGCGCACATCCGCGCCCAGTTCACAGAAGTACTGGTAGAGATTCCAGGTGAAGGAGTCGTAGTTATCAATTAGCAGCAGCATAGTGCCCTCAGGCCAGAAAAACCGCCGCTATTCTACGCATTTTAACGAGCGGGGCTCACCACTTTCGCAAACTGCGCCGTCAACGGTGCCAGATCGCCCGCCACACCGGCAAAGAGCGCGCTGCGCCAGGCATCTCGCTCCAGTTTATCCCACGTCAGCAGATAACCAGCATGCAGCGCCAGCTGTTCAAAGAAAATACGCTGTGTCCGGCCATTTCCCGCGCGGAACGGGTGCAGCACGAATATCTCGCAGTAATAGTGCGCCAGGCGCGCCACAAACTCCGTCTGCGGCAGGTTGACCAACTGTTGCTCATCCTCCAGCGCCGCCATCAGCCCATTGCCCTCTTTCTCAATATATTCACAGTGGCAATATGGCGTTTCGTCGCGCCAGATATCTATGCTGCGCACTTCACCGGCCCAACTGTAGAGGTCCTGAAACAGGGTGCGGTGAATATGGCACAGCCACGGCATCCCTCTGCTGCGCGGTCCTAACTCCAGCGTCGCCAGACGTGCCGCGCTAAAAGCCAACTCCGCTTTACGCAATTGCGCTTCATCATGAATATCGAGACGATTTTTTAGCACCCTGTCGTTATGCCATAGATAGGGATCGCGCACCGCCAGACTGTTATCCGCCATATTGCCTCCTCAATGATTCCAGTCGATCTTCCTGCTGCTCAGTGGGGATGTCGATAGGCGCATAACCGGCCAGGCGGCAACTGGCCTGATAACTGGCCGCACGGCGCTGCTGCCACAGTGTGGTTTTCTGTTTTTCAGTGAGTTTGCTGGTCATAGGGCCTCCGGCAAGCGATTTGCCCTAAGTATAAGAGCAAATTTTAGCTTTGCCGGAGCACGGCAGAGCGCGCCACTGGAGAATGGCGCGTCAGACGATTAAGGCAGGACTTTGGCAGAGAGGATAACAATCGGTTTTGACGGCACATTTTGGTATGGGCCGACATCTTTGGTTGGCACCTGCGCAATCTTATCGATCACATCCTGGCCTTTCACAACTTTACCAAATACCGCATAACCGAAATCACGTTGACCGTGATCGAGGAAGGCATTATCCGCAACGTTCAGGAAGAACTGGCTGGTCGCGCTATCTTTATCTGCAGTGCGCGCCATCGAAATGGTGCCACGCAGGTTACGCAAACCGTTGTCGGCTTCGTTCTTGATCGGTGCAACGGTCTGCTTCTGCTGCATGTCCGTTGTGAAGCCGCCGCCTTGGATCATAAAGCCAGGGATCACGCGATGGAAAATGGTGTTGTTGTAGAAACCGTTGTTGACGTAGTCGACAAAGTTCTTCACCGAAACCGGGGCTTTCTGGTTGTTCAGTTCGAGTTCGATATTGCCCGCAGAAGTGGTGAGCAGCACATGCGTATCCCCTTTGGCTGCAAGAGCAGTAGCGGATACAGAAGAGAGCGCTAACAGGGCAACCGCCGCTGTCAAAGTACGTTTAAACATGAATGATTCCTTACCATGGAGTGCAAGCTCAAAACGAGATTGATTGTAAAGAGCAAGTTATACAAGAGCCAGCGTTTTACCGATATTTACGCTGATGTTGCGATTGTCATACTTTTGCGCTTACGCAATCATTTGCGTGACGAGAATCACACTATTAATGAAATATTTCGCGCTTGTTTCACTCGTTGTTTATTAAGATCACAGTTCCATTTACAATTCATGACACTTTTTGCCCATCCCGGCGCTTCACAGGTTCAGAACATGACAAACCGTAATCGCATTGGCCTTACCTGGATCAGCTTTTTCTCTTACGCACTCACCGGCGCGCTGGTTATTGTTACCGGCATGGTGCTGGATAATATTGCCCAGTACTTCCAGTTGCCGATTTCAGAAATGAGCAACACCTTCACCTTCCTGAATGCCGGTATTTTGGTCGCGGTATTCCTGAACGCTTGGTTGATGGTGATTGTGCCGCTGAAACGCCAGCTGATCTTTGGCTTTGTGCTGATGATCCTTGCCGTCGCGGGCTTGATGACCAGCCACGATCTGACCATCTTCTCGCTGTGCATGTTTGTGCTTGGCGTGGTGAGCGGTATTACGATGTCGATCGGTACCTTCCTGATTACGCATCTGTATGATGGCCGCCAGCGCGGTTCACGTTTGCTGTTTACCGACTCTTTCTTTAGCATGGCCGGCACTATTTTCCCGATCATCGCGGGTGTACTGCTGGCGCGTGCACTGCCGTGGTACTGGGTGTATGCCTGCATTGGCGTGATTTACCTGGCGATCTTCGTACTCACGCTGATGGTGGAATTCCCTGAGCTGAAAAGCGAAGCTGCGGTGCAAGGCGGCGAGAAAGAGAAATGGGGCATTGGCGTGCTGTTCCTGTCGATTGCCGCACTCTGCTACATCCTTGGTCAGCTGGGCTTTATCTCTTGGGTACCGGAGTACGCTACCAAGTCGATGGGCATGGATATCGCCGCGGCTGGTCAGCTGGTGGGTAACTTCTGGACCGCCTACATGGTGGGTATGTGGGTGTTCAGCTTCCTGCTGCGCTTCTTCGATCTGCAACGTATTCTGATGGTTCTGGCCGCCCTGGCAACGGGCTTGATGTACTGGTTCGTCACCACAAATGATGCCAGCATGCTGCACTGGATCATCATGATTCTGGGCTTCAGCTCCAGCGCTATCTACACCACCATCATTACGCTGGGATCGCTGCAAACCAAAGTCTCTTCACCGAAACTGGTGAACTTTATCCTGACATGCGGCACCGTCGGCACCATGCTGACCTTCGTCGTGACCGGCCCGATTGTGGCGAGCGGTGGCGCACATGCGGCACTCTCTACCGCTAACGGTCTGTATGCCGTGGTGTTTGTGATGTGTGTACTGCTCGGCTTTGTGACCAAACATCGCCAGCACGGCCATGTGACGCACTAACGCGCTTGAGTGGGCGGCCTTCAGGCCGCCCACGTCGGTCTCACTACCGTTTAAACGTGACCGCTTCTGCTGCGCCCAGGTAAATCTCACTCCTTGCAGGCTGCGTTGCGGCCACCACCCTTCCCTGACGTATCGAATAACGCACCGGCACTTGCCTGCGTACTGCATCAAATCCACTCTCCGCAGGCAGGATAATCAGGCTGGCATCATCTCCTACGGCAAGACCGTAGTGCTCCAGTTGCATCGCCTTGGCGCTGTTCTCAGTAATCAGTTTCAGGCCATTGTCGATCTGCTCGTAGCCCATCAGCTGACAGACATGCAACCCCATGTGCAGCACCTGCAACATGCTGGCGGTGCCCAGCGGATACCAGGGATCAAACACATCATCATGGCCAAAGCAGACGTTGATATCGGCGTCGAGCAGCTCTTTCACGCGCGTGATGCCCCGTCGTTTCGGATAACTGTCAAAACGCCCCTGCAGATGGATATTCACCAGCGGATTCGCCACGAAGTGGATTTTTGACAGCTTCAGCAGCCGGAACAGACGTGAAGTGTAGGCATTGTTATAGGAATGCATCGCCGTGGTGTGGCTGGCGGTCACCCGCTCGCCATTGCCGTCACGGTGCGCCAGTGCCGCCACCGTTTCGACAAAGCGCGATTGCTCATCATCGATCTCATCGCAGTGCACATCCACCATTCGGTCATAGCGATTGGCGAGGGCAAAGGCTTTGTGCAGTGACTCCACGCCATACTCACGGGTGAATTCGAAATGCGGAATAGCACCGACCACATCCGCACCGAGGCGCAGCGCCTCTTCCAGCAGCGCTTCGCCGTTGGGATAGGAGAGGATCCCCTCTTGAGGGAAAGCCACAATCTGGATGTCGATCCACGGTGCCATCTCGGCTTTCACTTCCAGCATGGCTTTCAACGCGGTAAGTGTGGGATCGGAGACATCAACGTGAGTGCGCACATGCTGAATACCGTTGGCAATTTGCCACTTCAGCGTCTGCTGCGCGCGCTGTTTGACATCTTCATGGCTGAGCAGCGCTTTGCGCTCTGCCCAACGCTCAATGCCCTCAAACAGCGTGCCGGATTGGTTCCACGCAGGCTGACCGGCGGTTTGTGTGGTGTCGAGGTGAATATGCGGCTCAATAAAAGGTGCACTTGCCAGCCCGGCTTCGGCATCCAGCGCATCGTCCTGCTCCTGCACCTGCGGTGGTTGGGGGCGAATCGCCGCAATTTTCCCGCCGTTGATTTCCATCTGCCACAGGCCTTGCTGGCCCGCTAAGCGCAGGTTGTTGATCCACTTCAGTGACCGGTTCGCCATGCCTCTCTCCTGTTTTAAAGCAACAGCTTAAGCTAGCACGAATAGCCATTCGCCAGCGTCATCGATTTTTGGATTGCCCGCATTGCACAATGATCAACCAAATGAGCCACTTATGAAAAATGTTCAAAATCAGTTACATACCTCAAAATGAGTATATGGCGTGACGCTTGATATACATCAATGAGCGGCAAAAGTAGCGCGCTAAGGTAGGCGCAGATACCGCAAATTTTGAGGCAAGCATGAGCAAGCACAATGTCGTGATTATTGGTAACGGCATGGTTGGCCACCGCTTTATCGAAGAACTGATCGACAAAGCCGACCCCGGCCAATTCGCCCTGACCGTCTTTTGTGAAGAACCCCGCGTCGCCTATGACCGCGTCCACCTTTCCGCCTGGTTTTCCCATCACACTGCTGAAGAACTCTCACTGGTGCGTCCCGGTTACTACGAAAAGCATCAGGTGAATCTGCTGATGGGTGAACGTGCTGTCACCATCAACCGTGATGAAAAACTGATTCACTCCAACACTGGTCGCGCGGTGCATTACGACACGCTGATCTTCGCCACTGGCTCCTATCCGTGGATCCCGCCGATTAAGGGAGCAGAGGGCAGTGACTGCTTTGCTATCGCACCATCGAAGACCTCAATGCCATTGAAGCCTGCGCGCGCCGCAGTCAACGTGGTGCCGTGATGGGTGGCGGCCTGCTGGGGCTGGAAGCCGCTGGTGCCTTGAAAAACCTCGGCATTGAAACCCACGTCATTGAGTTCGCGCCTGGCTTAATGGCGGAACAGCTGGACGGACAAGGCGGCGAACAGCTGCGCCGTAAGATCGAACAGATGGGTGTGCGGGTGCACACCGGCAAAAACACCCAGCAGATTGTACATCATGCCAATGGCGGCAAAACGCTGGAGTTTGCCGACGGCAGCATGCTGGATGTCGATTTCATCGTCTTCTCTACCGGTATTCGCCCACAAGACAAACTGGCAAAACAGTGCGGGCTGGCGCTTGGACAACGCGGCGGTATCGCCATTAACGACCGCTGCCAAACCAGCGATCCGGCCATATACGCCGTCGGGGAGTGTGCCGCATGGAACAATCGTCTTTTCGGCCTGGTGGCGCCAGGCTACAAAATGGCGCAGGTTGCCAGTGACGTGTTGCTGGGCCGTGACAATGCCTTCGCCGGGGCGGATATGAGCGCCAAGCTCAAGCTGCTGGGCGTCGACGTGGGCGGCATTGGCGATGCGCAAGGACGTACGCCGGGCGCACGCAGCTATATGTGGCTCGACGAGCAGAAACACATCTATAAACGCCTGATCGTCAGCGAAGACAACCGCACCCTGCTTGGCGCAGTGCTGGTGGGTGATACCAGCGACTACGGCAATTTGCTGCAGCTGGCACTGAATAACATCCCACTGCCAGACCAACCGGAGAGGCTGATTCTGCCCGCTGGCAGCGGCGACAAACCGGTAATGGGCGTGGATGCGCTGCCGGACAGCGCGCAAATCTGCTCCTGCTTCGATGTCAGCAAAGGCGATATCATCAACGCGGTGCAAGGCGGCTGCCATACCGTGGCGATGCTGAAAACTGAAACCCGTGCCGGCACCGGCTGCGGCGGCTGTATCCCGCTGATCACCCAAGTTCTCAACGCGGAACTGAGCCGTCAAGGGATTGAAGTCAATCATCACCTGTGTGAGCACTTCCCCTATTCGCGCCAAGAGCTGTATCACCTGATGCGCGTTGAAGAGATCACATCCTTCGAGGCGCTGCTGGCGAAATATGGCCAAGGTTACGGTTGTGAGGTGTGCAAACCCACCGTGGCCTCGCTGCTGGCGTCTTGCTGGAATGAGTATGTGCTGAAACCGCAGCATGCACCGCTTCAGGACAGTAACGATCTGTTCCTCGGCAATATCCAGAAAGATGGCACCTATTCCGTGATCCCACGTTCACCCGGCGGTGAAATCACCCCTGAAGGCTTGATGGCCGTGGGGGCCGTGGCGCGTCAGTACAACCTCTACACCAAAATCACCGGCTCACAGCGTATTGGCTTGTTTGGCGCCCAGCGCGACGATCTACCCGCTATCTGGGCTCAGCTCATCGATGCGGGATTTGAAACCGGCCAGGCCTATGCCAAAGCGCTGCGTATGGCGAAAACCTGCGTCGGCAGCAGTTGGTGCCGCTATGGTGTCGGAGATAGCCTCGGTTTTGGCATCGAGCTGGAGCATCGCTACAAAGGCATCCGTACCCCGCACAAAATGAAGTTTGGCGTCTCAGGCTGTACCCGCGAATGTGCGGAGGCGCAAGGTAAAGACGTGGGCATCATCGCCACCGAGAAAGGCTGGAACCTGTACGTCTGTGGCAACGGTGGCATGAAGCCGCGCCACGCCGATCTGCTGGCCGCCGATCTCGATCGCGACACGCTGCTGACCTACCTTGATCGCTTCATGATGTTTTACATCCGCACCGGTGACCGCGTGCAGCGCACTTCGCTGTGGCTGGAAAGTATGGAAGGCGGCATCGACTATCTGCGTAGCGTGATCATCGACGACAAACTCAGCATCAATGCGCAGCTGGAAAGCGAACTGACCCGCCTGCGCGGTGAAGTCGCGTGCGAATGGACCGCGACGGTGAACGATCCGCAGCAGCAAAGCCACTTCAGCACCTTTATCAACAGCGATCAGCGAGATCCGCTGATTCAGCACATTCACCAGCGCGATCAACATCGCCCGGCACGTCCCGCCGAGCGCATTGCCGTTGCCCTGATTGAGGAGATCGACGCATGAGCCAGTGGCATCCGGTGTGTGAAATAGAGCAAATCCTGCCTGCCAGCGGCGTCTGTGCGCTGGTCAAAGGCCAGCAGATCGCCATCTTCCGTCCGCGTGACGATGAGCAACTGTTTGCATTAAGCAATATCGATCCTTTTTCTGAAGCCAGCGTGTTATCGCGCGGCCTGATTGCCGAGCACCAGAAGACGTTGTGGGTCGCCAGCCCCTTGAAAAAACAGCGCTTCCGCTTGAGCGATGGTGTTTGCATGGAAGATGAATCCCGTTCAGTGGCGAGCTATCCGGTGCGCGTCACTGAGGGGCTGGTCGAAGTGTGCGCCTGACAGAATTCCTTCACTTTATGAGACGTCACTATGTTTACTGACACCCTGAACAAATGCGCCGCCAATGCGGCGCGCATCGTACGTACTGCACAGCAGAGCCCGCTGGCCTTCTGGATCAGCTCGGCCATGGCCGGTGCTTATGTTGGCTTGGCTATCGTCCTGATTTTTACCCTCGGTAATCTTGCGGACCCGGCTTATCGACCGCTGATCATGGGCGCGACTTTTGGTATCGCTTTAACGCTGGTGATTATCGCCGGTTCCGAGCTGTTCACTGGGCACACGATGTTCCTGATGATTGGCGCCAAGTCCGGCACCATCAGCCACGGGCAAATGTGGTGTGTGCTGCCACAAACCTGGCTGGGTAACTTGATTGGCTCGGTGTTTGTTGCCCTGCTCTACTATTACGCAGCGGGTGCCATGCTGCCGAATGCTAATGCGCTGATTCACAGCGCGGCGCTGGCGAAAACTACGCAACCTGCGATGGCACTGTTCTTTAAGGGCGCACTCTGCAACTGGCTGGTTTGTCTGGCGATCTGGATGGCGGTACGTACCGAGGGCACGGCAAAATTTATCGCCATCTGGTGGTGCCTGCTGGCGTTTATCGCTTCCGGTTACGAGCACTCGGTAGCGAATATGACGGTCTTTGCACTGTCGTGGTTTGGCCAGCATAATGCCGACCTGACGTTGGGCGGGATCGGCCATAACCTGCTGTGGGTCACGCTGGGTAACATGTTCTCCGGCATGGTATTGATGGGCCTTGGTTACTGGTATGCCACACCGCACGCTCAGAGACCGCAAGCGGCAACACAAGCCGCTGCGCTTAAATCGGTTTAACGTTTTAAAGCCCGCATGATGCCAATCCGTTCGCGCATCGCTCCAGGTGCGCATAAATGCGCACCCTACGGTTATGTAGGGGCGCCATTTATGGCGACCAAAAGACGCGATGGGCGAGCATCACGCAGCTCGCGGGCTTTTTTGAGGATGAGCGATGGACTATTTCCCCCTGTTTTGCCGTCTGCAGGGTAAACGGTGTTTGCTGGTCGGTGGTGGTGATGTGGCAGAACGCAAAGCGCGTTTGCTGCTGGACGCCGGTGCCGATCTGCATGTCGGTGCATTGGAATTCTCCCCTGTTTTTCAACAGTGGGCTGAACAGGGAAAGTTACAGTTACTGCCCGGCCACTTTCAGGAGAGCTGGCTGGAAGGTTGCTGGCTGGTGATTGCCGCCACCGATGATGACGCCGTCAATCAACAAGTGGGGGATGCAGCCGAACTGCGCCGTATCTTCTGCAATCTGGTGGATGCACCACAGGAAGCCAGCGCGATCATGCCATCGATTGTTGATCGCTCGCCGCTGATGATTGCCGTCTCGTCGGGTGGCCGTGCGCCGGTGCTGGCTCGCCTGCTACGTGAAAAGCTGGAGGCGATGCTGCCACAGCATCTTGGTCAACTGGCTTCCCTTGCTGGTTCGTTACGTGGCCGAGTCAAGCAGACCTTCAATAGCATGGCGCAGCGACGTGCATTTTGGGAACGCTTCTTTGCCAGCGATCGCCTGGCACAAACACTGGCTAATCATGATAAACCGCGTGCGAACCACATCGTCGAGACCTTGTTTGACGCGCCGCTGGCCCAGCAAGGCGAGGTGGTGCTGGTGGGCGCGGGTCCAGGAGATGCGGGTTTACTGACGCTGAAAGGCTTGCAGAGTATCCAGCAGGCCGATGTTGTGGTTTATGACCGCCTGGTCTCGGATCCGATCCTCAATCTGGTGCGTCGCGACGCGGAACGCATCTTTGTCGGTAAACAGGCGGGTAATCACTGTGTGCCCCAATCGCAAATCAATCAGCTCCTGCTCGAGCAGGCACAGCGCGGCAAACGCGTAGTGCGACTAAAGGGTGGCGATCCCTTTATTTTCGGTCGCGGAGGTGAGGAACTGGAGGTGCTGGCACAGCACAACATTCCCTTCAGCGTGGTGCCGGGTATCACGGCCGCTTCCGGCTGCGCGGCCTACAGCGGTATTCCACTGACCCATCGCGATCACGCGCAGAGCGTGCGTTTTGTCACCGGGCATCTGCAACAGCAGGGTGAAATGGAGTGGGGAAAACTGGCCGCAGAACAACAGACGCTGGTGTTTTATATGGGGCTGACGCAGGCACCAGAGATTCAGCGTCAACTGCTGGCACATGGCATGGACGCCAACACGCCGGTGGCGATTGTGCAGAATGGCACCACCCCGCAACAGCAGGTGGAAACCGCCACCCTGGCAGAACTCAGTCAGCTGGCACAGCAGTTTGCCAGCCCGGCGCTGATCATTGTCGGGCACGTGGTGGGCCTGCGCAGCCAGTTACGCTGGTTCTAAACAAAAAAGGCGAGTCATGATGACTCGCCTTTTTAGATCATTTCACGCATGGTTTATGGCTGTGCCACAAAACCCACGGCTTCGTAGACTTTCTTCAGCGTTTCCTGCGCTTGTGCACGCGCTTTGGTCGCGCCATCACGCATCACCTGATTGAGGAATGCCTCATCGTTACGGAAACGATGATAGCGCTCCTGCAGCTCGGTGAGCATGCCAGAAACCGCTTCAGCCACTTCGCCCTTCAGGTGGCCATACATTTTGCCTTCGAACTCTTGCTCCAGCTGCGGGATAGATTTGCCGGTGACGCCAGACAGAATATCCAGCAGGTTTGACACTCCGGCTTTCTCTTTCACATCGTAACGTACCACGGGTGGCTCAGCGGAATCAGTTACTGCGCGTTTGATCTTCTTCACCACCGCTTTGGTGTCTTCCAGCAGACCAATCACGTTATTGCGGTTGTCGTCCGACTTGGACATTTTTTTAGTCGGCTCCAGCAATGACATCACGCGGGCGCCAGATTTTGGAATAAACGGCTCAGGGATTTTGAAGACATCGCCATACAGGGCGTTGAAACGACCAGCGATATCGCGGCTCAGTTCCAGATGCTGCTTCTGATCTTCGCCCACCGGCACCTGGTTGGTCTGATACAGCAGAATATCCGCTGCCATCAGCACCGGATAATCGAACAAACCTGCAGTGATGTTTTCTGAGTAGCGCGCAGACTTATCTTTGAACTGCGTCATACGGCTTAGCTCGCCGAAGTAGGCGTAGCAGTTCAGCACCCAGCTCAGCTGCGCATGTTCTGGCACGTGCGACTGAACAAAGATGGTGCTTTTCGCCGGGTCGATACCACAAGCCAGGTACAGTGCCAGGGTGTCCAGCGTGGCTTTACGCAGCGCAGCCGGATCCTGACGAACGGTGATGGCGTGCAGATCAACGATGCAGTAAATGCAGTGGAAATCATCCTGCATCTGCACCCACTGACGTAGCGCACCCATGTAGTTGCCAATGGTCAGTTCACCGGAAGGCTGGGCGCCGCTGAAAACGATGGGTTTGCTCATAATATGTCCTGATAATTACAGCCCGAGAGCGGGCAAAAGTTCGCTAAAAGTATCGAGAGTTAAATCGGGTTGGCTGGCAGCAATCGGCTCGCCGTAGTTGTAGCCGAACGTCATGCCGATATTCGGTACACCCGCTGCCTGGGCCGCGTGAATATCATTACGGGAATCACCCACAAACAGTAATTCTTTCTGCAGTACGCCAAATTGACCCAAAACAAGGAAGATCGCTGCGGGATGCGGCTTTTTCACCACGACATCATCACCGCCAATAATTAGCGTGAAGAATTCGGCAATGCCCAAGGACTGCAATAATGGCGCGACAAAGGGTGTCGGCTTATTCGTCACAATCGCCATCGGCAAGCCTTTCGCGTGTAATGCGGCCAGCGTCTCTTTTACCTGTGGAAACAGCGTGCTGCCGGCTTCCACCGTTTCGGCGTAATACTTGTCAAACAGGGTACGCGCATCGCGCTGCTCTTCGGCATGCGGCTCACGGCCTAAGGCCCATGTCAGTGCGCGGCTCATCATCACGTCGGCACCGTTGCCAATCCATGTTGAAGCCAGTGCCACACCCGGCGCTGGCAGCTGCAAATCGCCCAAAGCATGATCGATGGCCTGTGCCAGACCTGGTGCGCTATCCACCAGCGTGCCGTCCAGATCAAAGGCTAAGGCACGGATATCAGTGAAATGAGCCATTAACTTTCTCCAGTTCGCCACGCATTTCGTCGATCACTTTTTTGTAATCAGGATGACCAAAGATAGCTGAACCGGCCACGAACATGTCCGCGCCCGCTGCCGCGATCTGACCGATATTATCGATCTTCACACCACCATCCACTTCCAGGCGGATATCGTAGCCACTCACATCAATCAGACGACGCGCCTTGCGTAGTTTATCCAGCGTACCTGGAATAAAGGATTGGCCACCAAAACCTGGGTTCACTGACATCAACAGAATAATGTCGAGTTTATCCATCACATAATCGAGGTAATCGAGTGGCGTGGCGGGATTGAATACCAGACCGGCTTTGCAACCGTGCTCTTTGATCAGTTGCAGTGTGCGATCCACATGCTCGCTGGCTTCAGGATGGAAAGTAATGTAAGTCGCACCGGCTTTGGCAAACTCAGGGATCAGCGCATCAACCGGCTTGACCATCAGATGCACATCAATGGGCGCGGTGATGCCGTAATCGCGCAGCGCTTTCAGCACCATTGGCCCCATGGTCAGATTGGGAACATAGTGGTTGTCCATCACGTCGAAATGAACCACATCTCCTCCTGCCGCCAGTGCTTTCGCGGTGTCTTCACCTAAGCGGGCAAAGTCAGCAGCAAGAATTGAAGGGGCCAGCAAAAATTGTTTCATCCGATTCTCCCAATGTTGTGCGCCAGCCACAGCTGGCGAAATGCGTTGGTCGCGGACGAAACAGACTAGCGGAAAAGCGCCAGCAGTTCGTCAACCTGAGTGCGACCACTTATGCTTCGGCTGATGGAACGCCGGGCTTTGACTACATTTAACACCGCATTCTGATACCACTCGCGAGTGAGCAGCGTGTCGTGGTTAGAAATCAGTACCGGTATACCGTTTTCCTGCGCCAGCTTGTTGGCCAGTTCAGCCAAATGCTGCTGCTCGCGCAGGCTAAAACTGTTGGTGTGATAAGCGGTAAAGTTGGCCGTCGCTGACAAGGGCGCATACGGCGGATCGCAATAAACCACTGAACCAGCAGGGGCGTTGTTCAGAGTAACATCGTACGATTCACAGACAAAGGTCGCTTTTTGTGCCCGCTCGGCAAACCACAGCAGTTCCGCTTCTGGGAAGTAAGGTTTCCGATAACGGCCAAAAGGCACGTTAAACTCACCGCGCAGATTATAACGGCACAGACCGTTGTAGCCGTGGCGGTTGAGATACAGGAACAGTAGCGCGCGCTGATACGCATCCTTGCTGGCGTTGAACGCCAGACGATGCGCATAGTAGGTCTCCGCCATATTACCTTCAGGCGTAAACAGCAGACGCGCATCGTCAATAAAGTCAGCAGTGCGGGTTTTGACGATGTTATACAGATTGATCAGATCACCGTTAATGTCCGCCAGGTGATAGCGGTCATAATCAGTGTTGAGGAATACGGAACCGGCACCGACAAAGGGTTCGATTAGACAATCACCTTGTGGCAAATGACGACGAATATCGTCAAGCAGCGGGTATTTCCCTCCGGCCCATTTAAGGAAAGCGCGATTTTTCTTCATGCTGTCGTGGTTATTACATCTTAATTATTGGCTGTGGTGGAACCGACAGCAGCTCTGCGCTTTAAACGGGGCCACGTTTCCGCAGCCCCACATCAATTACTGGCTTTCTTTTTTCACCTGGCTCAGCGGTTTCACCCACGGATTTGCCGCACGCACTTCGGCAGGCAGTGACGCCACCGCGCGCTTGGCATCTGCTGGAGTGGCATAAGCACCGCTCACCAACACATACCACGGCTCACCGTTACGCGTGGTTTTATACACGTGGTAACCGCTCAGATTCTGTTTCTTCGCCCACGCATTCAGGCTCTCTTCTTTTGAAGCCCCACTCAACTGCAGCGTATAGTTGCCGCCCGTTGGGATAGACTTGCTGGCGCCAGCCGGTGCATTGTGCGCTGCAGTGGCATGCGTTTTATTCTCTTTGACCACTGGCACAGGCTTGGTGGTCGCCGCTGGGGCTTTGTGCGTGGTGCCGTTGTGCGTCTCACGCGTGCCGTTGCTGCTGGTACGTGATGGTGTTTCAGAGCGCATGGCTGGCGGTGTTATCGCTTTACCGTTGCCACTGACCGTTGCCGGTGCAGTCGGTAATGAACTATTGCCCTGTGCACCCTGCGCGGCGTTATCCACCTGGCCTTGCTGATTGTTCAACGCGCTGTTGAGATCGCCCGGCAATGTCACACGTTGCTGATTAGCGGGAGTATCCACTGGCGCAGCCTGAGTCGGCGTCGAGGAGACCGCAGGCATCGAGATGGCGTTGGGATCGCTGTTCGCAGGAGCTTGCGTACCCGCAGGAGTCTGAGTCACGCTACCGTCTGCAGACGGCGCAGCGTTCTGCTGGCCACTCATGGACGTCGAACCGGAAAGGTCGATGCTTTTTTCACCGCCACCAGAAGCTGGCGCCGCGCTGCCATTGCTGGCTGTAGCCGCGGGTTTCTTCTCATCCGGGCCGGTTAATGCGGAACCGATGCCCAGCACCACTAAAAGCAGTACCAGGATCCCGATGCCCATCATCATATGCTGACGTGATACCGGAACCTTGGTTTTCGGGGCGGAAGACTGTTTGCGAGGCCGCGTTGGACGGCGGTCACTGGCATCAGGTTTTAACTCATCTTCCGGTTTGAACTCATCCATCTAGCCTCCTCCGTAAAACGGCACGCTTCCCACGCACCGCATCACAACTCACCGCTGTACCCGTCATACTTCAAGCTGCTGCCAGGCTGGCTGTGCTTAATCACACATTCAATTATCGACTGGCTGCGACTCGAATGATGAGGGTCTTCATTAGGAATTATTACAATCGTTAATCGCTGCCAGCACCATATCATGCGCAACACCGGCACGCACTTCAGAGCGACCAATTGCGAGAGGCAGCACCAAACGCATTTCACCCGCCAGCACTTTTTTATCACGCATCATGTGCGGCAAGTACTCTTCTGCCTTCATGCTGGCTGGGCCATGCACCGGTAACCCGGCACGCAGCAACAGCGCGATAATGCGATCGGTATCTGAAGATGAGAACTGCCCCAGGCGTTCAGCAGTGCGCGCTGCCATCACCATGCCCGCCGCGATCGCTTCACCATGTAACCAGTTGCCATAACCCATGTGCGCTTCAATCGCATGACCAAAAGTATGGCCCAAATTGAGCAGTGCACGCAGACCGGTTTCACGTTCATCGGCGGCAACCACTTCGGCTTTGAGTTCACAGCAGCGGCGAATGCAGTACGCCATGGCTTTTTCATCCAGGGCCAGCAGCGCATCAAGATTCTGCTCCAGCCACTGGAAGAAATCACCATCAAGGATAATGCCGTATTTGATCACTTCCGCCAGACCCGACGCCAGTTCGCGTGCGGGTAGCGTCGCCAGACATTGGGTATCCACCACCACAGAAGCGGGCTGGTAGAAAGCACCAATCATGTTTTTGCCAAGCGGATGGTTGACGGCCGTTTTGCCGCCGACAGAGGAGTCGACCTGAGAGAGCAGCGTGGTAGGCACCTGGATAAAGCGCACGCCACGTTGGTAGCTGGCTGCTGCAAATCCAGTGAGATCACCGATCACACCACCACCAAGCGCAATCAGCGTGGTATCACGGCCGTGTGGTTTCTGCAGCAATGCGGTAAAGACTTCGTCCATCACGGCCAGCGTCTTGTACTTCTCGCCATCAGGTAAAATCACCTGATCCACCTTTACTCCCGCCTGGCTAAGCAGTGACGAGAGCTTATCAAGGTAGATCGGGGCCAGCGTCTCATTGGTCACCAGCATGGCGTTATCGCCTGCCTTTAGGGGCCAAAAAGAAGCCGGATCGTTAAACAGTCCGGCAGCGATGGTGATGGGGTAACTGCGATCCCCGAGTGAGACAGTGATCTTCTCCATGATGACCGATACCTATTTGCTGAGCCCTCAGGGCGCTGGATTAATTTTTTTCCAGCATGTTGATGATCTGATTGGCGACAACTTTTGCACTTTGATCATCAGTGCGAATGGTGACGTCAGCGATCTCTTCATAAAGCGGATTACGTTCGCCAGCTAGCGCTTCCAGTACTTCACGCGGTGGCTCATCAACCTGCAACAGCGGACGTTTTTTATCACGCTGAGTACGAGCAAGTTGCTTCTCGATAGTGGTTTCGAGATACACGACCACGCCGCGGGCGGAGAGACGATTGCGGGTTTCACGGGATTTGACAGAACCACCACCGGTTGCCAAGACAATGCCTTGCTTCTCGGTCAGTTCGTTGATGATCTTCTCTTCGCGATCGCGGAAGCCAGCTTCGCCTTCCACATCAAATACCCAGCCTACATCCGCTCCGGTACGTCGCTCAATTTCCTGATCGGAATCGAAAAATTCCATATTGAGTTGCTGAGCTAACTGACGACCAATAGTGCTTTTGCCGGCACCCATCGGCCCAACCAGAAAGATATTGCGTTTCTCTGCCATTTTATCGGTATTACTAAGAATTCGTTGATGATACCCCGCGTTCAGCGTTGCTGGCGGGACAGGAACTGAGACCTCATGAGCATTAACAAGAGTCAGACGGAAAATTATCTCAACACTCATGGCCGTTTGGCAACCGAATAAATTGCCCCCGGCGACCTACGAACAGGACCGGTCTGTGGTTCGCGAGACGGTAACGCCCCTCCTTTTTTCCCTCACACTTCAAGCTACAAGCGTGTTGGCCGCATGTGAGCATTCCAATAACTGATGCTTATCAGTGCTGGAATTCACGTTTTTGCCATCGAACTTTAACTCGATTTTTTTAGGGAAAATCTATTCTGACGCCAGTATCGCTTGTGACTGACGCCCATCGGAAGGTTATCCTGCCGCGTTCCGTTACACCGTTTTAAAAATCGCTAAACCTTGTAAGCTAATTCCTGCCCTGCGTCAACGCAGTTGGTCATTCAGAGTGAATTTTCCGCTTTATCCTGCAGTAAGCGCTGCTTCCCTGACCAGTCGAGGGGTAATGAAGATCACCAGTTCTTTCTTTTTATGCTCTTCCGTTTGCTGACGGAACAACCCTCCTACAAGGGGGATGTCGCCTAAGCCTGGCACACGCTTTTCACCCTGCGAACGCTGTTGCTGGAAAATACCGCCCAGCGCCAGGGTTTCACCATCGCGCAGCGTCACCTGGGTTTCAATTTCCTGCTTATCAATGCTCAACACGTTGTTTTCCCCCACGTTCAGACTGCGTCCCGGCATATTTTGGCTTAATCGCAGTTTTAACTGGATACGCCCATTGCCCAACACCACTGGCGTCACTTCCATGCCCAATACCGCTTCTTTAAATTCAATCGCCGTCGCGCCGCTATTACCGGACTTCACCTGATAAGGAATCTCAGTCCCCTGTTTGATAGAAGCGGTCTGCTGGTTAGAGGTAAACAGGCGCGGGCTAGCGATGATTTCGATGTGGTTTTCCTGCTCCAGCGCGCTGAGCTCAAGGTTAAGTAACTCACCGCTGACCTGGCCAAGCGTCACGCCTGCGCGCAAAGCGGGATTATCCAACGCTAAGGGAATGGCTAACTGAGGTTGGCGCAACGCCGCTGTCACACTCTGAGCCGGAGATGTGTTCCAGCTCACACCTAACTCACGCAGGTGTTCTTCATTAATGGTAATGATGTGAGCCGCTAACTCGATTTGTTCCAGTGGCCTATCCAAAGCCTTCAACCAGCGCGTGGTGTCTTGCAGTGCTTTAGCGGTGTCTCGCAGCAGCAAGCTGTTGGTACGGCTATCCACCGTCACGCTACCGCGAGGCGTCAGTAGTGAGCGCTCTGCGAGTAAACTGCGATAAATATCGTTGGCACTGGCGTAATGCAACATGATGGTCTGCTGCTCAAGGGGTAACTGCTGCTGTCGCTCATCCTGCTCCGCTTTAGCCTGCTGCGTCTGCATTTGCTGCCAGCTCTCCGGATACACCAATAGCACGCCCTCTTCCTGTACCACGGTCAATTTTGCCAATTGCGTCACCAACGCCAACGCGCGGTCCCAGCCGATATCCTCAAGGCGCAGTGATAGTCGCCCTTCAACGCCCGGTGCAATCAACAGGTTGGTTTGCTGGTAATCGGCCAGCGCCTGCAAAATGCGTTCAACCGGCGCATCATCAAACACCAGGCTTAACCGATCCTCACGGGCCAGCAGTGGCGCGCTCAGGATCAGCCATAATGTCAGGGCCATCCATTTCATAAAATCCTCCTTTTATTACCCAAGTGATTTGCTGTGGCGGGCAACGCTGTGCTGCACGCAATGTGAGGCTACGCGAGGTGAGTTCTGTAACCTGCCACGCGGTGTGTGGCAATGTGGCCTGCGTCGTGAGGCGATGACTTTTGCCCTGTGGTGAAACCAGCCAGGCGACATAACGCTGCGACGTCCCGACAATGCCCTGCAAACGCCAGCCATCGGGTTCTGCCGCCTGCGGCAGACAGAGCCTTTCTGTCAACGGCTGAAAAGGATCGCGAGCCAGCGCCAGGCTGCTGCACAGCAGCAACAGCCCGACACTAATCCGCATTTTCATCCTCCAGCCACATCTGCGTTATCAGCGTCCCCTTCTCTGTGCGCAGCTCAAAGCGCTGCGGAACAGAAACGTGCGCCTGTGCCAGCTCATCGAATAGCGGTAGAAATTGTGGCCAGTCAAGCCGCAGATGCAGTTGCTGAGGTTGGCTCGAGGGCTGCCAACTCTCCAGCTGTGTTCCGCGTGCCGCCACCAGATTTTCGAGGGTTTGCCGCACGACGTTTGCCCTCGCGGGCTGCAATAACAGCGCGATCTCACTTTCTAACGTATTGATGTGTGGGCGCGCGGCGAGTTGCTGCTGACGCAGGTGAACCTGCTGTGTCATTTCATCCTGCTGTCGCACCAGTACATCGTGCTGATGCTGTAGTGGTCGCAACAGAACCCACCACGCCAGCGCCAGCAGCAGCGCTGACATCATGACCAGGCACGCCATGCGTATGGCCAGAGAGAGTGCCAGCCAACGAAGCAGCGCTTCATTCATTCGCTATCTCCTGTACACGCGCTTGTAATGTGAAGCGATAATCACCGCCAGACAGACGCTGCACGTGGCCCGGCCTGACTTTGGCCAACAGCGGTTGCGTCATCAGTTGCTGGCGGAAATCTCTTACTGACAACATGCTCTGTGCCTGCCCTTCCAGCACCAGCACGCCTTGCCGCCGCTCCACTCGATTCAACCACAGCGTGTCTGGCATCAACGCGGGCAACTGTTGCCAGAATAGCTGCCAACGCTGATGTTCCGCCTGCTGTTGTTGCCAGACAAAGCGCGTACGCAGGAGTGCGTCACGCTGCTGAAGCAGTGAATGCTGTAACCTGAGCTGTTGTTGTAGACCGTCTCGAAGATGGCTGACTTCGTTTAACCTCGCCTGTTGCTGGTACAAGGCCTCGCTGCTGCGACACCACCCTGCCAGTAAAGCAATCCCGGTTATTGTCAGGCTACATCCCAACAGCACAACGCTCTGCCGACGGCGACGCTGCCACTGCTGTCTGCGCCAGGGAAGCAGATTGACGGCCAGCATCATGCATCCTCTGGACGCAGCGCTAAACCAAGCGCAATTGAAAAGTCACCTTCGTGAGCAGGCAACGGCGGCTGTCGATATTGCAGTAATGAGAGGGGTTTACAGCAGGTCACGCCGGGTTCAGACAGTATCTGCGAAGAGGTACAGAATACTGCAGCGGCCTGCGGGAAAGTGTCGCGTAATTGCGCCAGTGTCAAAGGTTCAGACCCGGCACCTGATGTGGTCTGTTCGCCCGCTAGCGTCCACAGCCAGTGGTCGTGCAGAGGATGGATCAACAGCTGGTCACGCTGCAGTGGCATGCGCATGGCAATCTGGGTTAGCGCCAGGCTACTGAGTTCAAACACATCAGGCCGCAAGCCGGATTGCTTCAACGGTGAGAGCCACTGTGCAATCACCTCGCGCCGCGCGGCGGTGATGCATATCTGCGAAGCTTTCCCTGCGGCTCGGTAGTCAATTGACAGCGAAGCGGGCTCGACAGGAAATAAACGTTGCGCCGAAGAGGCAACATAGCGGCTCATGGCCGGCTCACTCAGAGAAGTCTCCGGCAACGGCAACGTGCGTTGCAGCACCAACTGTGGAGGCAGCCCAACGCGGAGAGAATAACGCTTAGGCAGATGACGCTGCCAGCGCGTTAACATCTCCTGTAACAACGGGGTCGTTTGCAACACGCCGTTGCGTAACGTATCGTGCGGCACCGGTTGCTGCCACCAGTGTCGCAGTTGCCAACCATGACGTCGGCGTTCAATGCCCAGGGCGCAGAGTTGTCCATTTTGGATGTCCAGTCCGATTTGCCAGCGCTGAAAAGCCATGTGCGCGATCTCCTTATCTTTAAAGGTAAAAAAAGGTCTACCCTGGCGCACCTACCCCTTGAAGTATGACGGGTATATCAAAGCGTCAGGCTTGCCTTTATACTACCGCGCGATTGTTTATAAACTGCCCAAACGACAACAGATGGGAATTCTCAGGTGAAGTTCGTAAAGTATTTATTGATTCTTGCAGTGTGTTGCATCTTGCTGGGAGCCGGCACGGTCTATGGCTTGTACAAGTACATTGAGCCACAGCTGCCAGACGTGAACACATTGAAAGACGTGCGTCTGCAAACCCCCATGCAGGTTTACAGCGCTGACGGCGAGTTGATCGCCCAGTATGGTGAGAAGCGCCGCGTGCCGCTCACCCTGCAACAGATGCCGCCTGAGCTGATTAAAGCGTTCATTGCGACCGAAGACAGCCGTTTCTACGAGCACCATGGTGTCGATCCGGTGGGGATTTTCCGTGCCGCCAGCATTGCGCTGGTATCCGGACACGCCTCACAGGGTGCGAGTACCATTACGCAACAGCTGGCGCGTAACTTCTTCCTTAGTCCTGAACGCACGCTGATGCGTAAGATCAAAGAGGCCTTCCTCGCGATTCGCATTGAGCAGCTGCTGAGTAAAGATGAAATCCTCGAGCTGTATCTCAACAAAATCTATCTCGGCTATCGCGCCTATGGCGTAGGGGCGGCGGCACAGGTCTATTTTGGTAAACCCGTTGATCAGCTGTCGTTAAGCGAAATGGCGATGATCGCTGGTTTGCCGAAAGCACCTTCAACGTTCAACCCGCTTTACTCACATGCCCGCGCGCTGTCGCGTCGTAATGTGGTGCTGGCGCGTATGCTCGACCAGAATTACATCACCCAGCAGCAGTATGATGAGGCGCGCAATACGCCACTGGTCGCGGTCTACCACGGCCCCGAAATTGCGTTCTCTGCCCCTTATCTGAGCGAAATGGTGCGCCAGGAGATGGTGAAGCGTTACGGTGATAGCGCCTACGAAGATGGCTACAAGGTGTATACCACTGTCACTCGTCATCTGCAGGAAGCCGCGCAGCAAGCCGTGCGCGATAACGTGATGGCTTACGACATGCGTCATGGTTACCGCGGCCCCACCAACGTACTGTGGAAAGTGGGTGAAGCCAGCTGGGATAAGAGCCGTATTCAAAACGCCCTGAAAGACTTGCCGACTTACGGCCCATTAAATGCCGCCGTGGTCACCAGCGCCAGCGCTGATGAAGCGACTGCAATGATGAAAGATGGCAGCAGCGTATCGCTGAGTCTGGCAGGCGTCCGCTGGGCGCGTCCGTACAAATCTGACACGTTGCAGGGCCCAACGCCGCGCAGCGTGACGCAGGTGCTGCAAACCGGCCAGCAGATTTGGGTGCGCAAAGTGAATAATGACTGGTGGTTAGGTCAGGTGCCGCTGGTGAACTCAGCACTGGTGTCGCTCAATCCGGAAGACGGTGCGGTACGCGCGCTGGTGGGTGGTTTTGACTTCAACCAGAGTATGTTTAACCGCGCAACGCAGGCGCTGCGTCAGGTGGGTTCAAATATCAAACCGTTCCTGTATACCGCCGCCATGGACCGTGGTTTGACGCTGGCTTCTATCCTTAACGACGTACCAATTTCGCGTTGGGATGCCGGTGCCGGCGCCGACTGGCGTCCGAAAAACTCCCCACCGACTTACGCGGGTCCCATTCGCTTACGTCAGGGCCTGGGTGAGTCTAAGAACGTGGTGATGGTCCGTGCGATGCGCGCCATGGGCGTGGATTATGCCGCAGAGTATCTGCAGCGCTTCGGCTTCCCGGCGCAGAACATTATCCATACCGAGTCACTGGCTTTAGGTGCGGCTTCATTTACACCAATGCAAATGGCGCGCGGTTATTCGGTGATGGCGAACGGTGGCTTCCTGATCGACCCTTACTTCATCACCAAAATTGAAAATGAACAGGGTGGCGTGATATTCGAAGAGAAGCCGAAAATTGCCTGTCCGCAGTGCAACCTGCCGGTGATTTACGGTGAAACCAAGAAATCCGTGGCGTTGAACGAAGAGAGTGTGGAAAACATTTCGACTTCCGATCAATCGCAAAACCAGACCGTGCCACAACCGGAACTGGAGCAAGTACCCGCTCAGCCACAGCCGGCTGGCGATCAGCAATATGCACCGCACGTGATTAACACGCCGCTGTCATTCCTGATCAAAAGCGCGCTGAACTCCAATATCTTTGGCGAACCGGGCTGGATGGGAACGGGCTGGCGTGCAGGCCGCGATCTGAAGCGTAATGATATCGGCGGAAAAACCGGTACCACCAACAGCTCGAAAGACGCCTGGTTCTCTGGATATGGTCCAGGCGTAGTGACCTCGGTGTGGATCGGTTTCGATGATTCGCGTGCGCTGGGCCGCTCGACCATGTCAGGTGCCATTCCAGATCAGATCTCTGGCTATGAAGGTGGCGCGAAGAGTGCGCAGCCAGCGTGGGATGAGTACATGAAATCCGCTCTGGATGGTGTGCCTGTCCAGCCTCTGACACCGCCGGATGGCGTGGTCACCGTGACCATCGATCGTGGTACCGGCAAGTTGGCTAACGGCGGAGGCAATACCCGTCAGGAGTACTTTATCAACGGTACTCAGCCCACCGAGTACTCGTCCCATGATGTCGGCACCACTATCATGGACAACGGCGAAAGCCACGAACTGTTCTAATGAAAAAAGCCGGCACTGTTTGCCGGCTTTTTTATCTGTGCAGGGCGTAAATCAGTAGGTTAAGCGCCCTTGCTTCACCAGCCATTCACGTACCAAAAACAGCGCACTGACGTTACGCGCTTCACGGAAATCCGGTTCGTCCAGCAGTGCCAGCAGGTTGTTAAGCGGCCAACGCCGTACAATTAGCGGTTCTGGCTCATCCCCTTCCAGCTTCTCTTCATACAACTCTTCCGCCACCACAATGTTCATCTTGCTGGAGAAATAGGAGGGTGCCATGGTGAGTTTGCCCAGCGTTTCCAGCTTTCTGGCACCAAAACCCGCTTCCTCTTTAAGTTCACGGTCGGCCGCTTCAAAGGCGCTTTCGCCAGGATCAATCAACCCTTTTGGGAAGCCCAACTCGTAGCTTTCCAACCCGACGGCATATTCCTGAATCAGGATGACATCCTCACCGATAATCGGCACGATCATCACCGCTTCACGATCGGAAGGTTTCATACGTTCATAGACGCGGCGTGCACCATTACTGAAAGCGAGATCAACCGCTTCGATGGTGAATAAGCGGGAGCGAGCGACAGCTTCCACGTTGAGGATGTCAGGTTTTTTCAATGTCATTTTCATATCAGCCTCAAACTTTGCACAACCTTGTGAAACGCGATAATGCCAGCATACCGAAGCCCGAAGCATTGTGCGACACGCAACGAATGGAAAGCATGGTGACACATATCCACTTACAGCTGCTAACAACTTCTTGTTATCGCTAGACTTAAATTTTCACAATAAGTCAACCCGGTTTGACTAAATTCAGAAAATACCGATATTTAATTGAGTGCCGCCTGGTTAACATCCTACTAAGGAATAATCTAATAATTTATAATTCAATGATTTTGTGCGTTATTTTATCTGAGTTTTTTCTTGTCAGAATGACTTCTGCTCGCCAAAATTGACTTGTATTGATGGTTCCACCGGGAGTACATCTTAAACGTGAAGGCAGTTTTTTGGCTAGATTGAGCAAAGCATGAGCACTTTTATCATCATTCTGGCTGTCATGCTGGTCTGCTCATTAGTAGCAGGCATTGGCTACTGGTACGCTATGCGGCATCGTCCGCCGTTGGCGAAACCACTGCCGTTTATTAGTCCGCCCTGCCGTAAACTCACCGATGAAGAACGCAGTGCAGTGGAAACCTACATTGCGTCACTGGCGAAACAGCGACAACGCAGCGATGCCCGCTCCTCTAAGAAGTCCCGAGAGCCAGAAGCCCTGACGCTTACCGCGCAAAGCAACAATGTCTATCCCGTCACGCGTTCTATTACCCGCTACGGCCTTTCTACCGATGACGCCCATCAATGGCGCTATTACCTGGATGAAGTGGAAGTCCATCTTCCTCCGTTGTGGGAACAGTACATCGCTGAAGAGAACTATGTAGAACTGATTCGCACGCAGACAATGCCGCTGGTGATCTCTCTCAACGGTCACTCACTGGTGAACTATGCCATCGAGCAGCCTGCGCTGCCGCCATTGGTGCGGTCAATGTCGACGAACGCCTCCATCCGCAAGGAAGAGAGTGAGAATGTCGAATTGCTGCAGGTGCGTAAAGAAACGCCCGAAGAGTATCGTTTGTCACGTCCGGACGGCACACGCGAAGCCGTCGCGATCTGTTTCGCTTTCTTGCTGTTGTTCCTCAGTCTGGTGCTGCCAGGTAGCCTGATGGTGTGGATTGCCCTGCCCGCCGGCTTGATCATCGCCACCAGTTTATGGTTCCTCTACCGTTTCCCTGGCGAGAAAGGATTGCGAGAAGTGCACTGCCTGCGCGGCGCGCCAAAACGCTGGGGCCTGTTTGGTGAATCCAATCAGGAGCAGAGCAACATCTCACTCGGTATTATCGATTTAGTTTACCCGACCCACTGGCAGCCCTACGTTGCACATGACTTGGGTCAGATGACGGATGTCGATATTTACCTTAACCGCCAGGTCGTGCGCCAGGGCCGCTTCCTCTCACTCCATGATGAAGTGCGCAACTTCCCCGTGCAGCGCTGGCGCCGAAATCTGGTGCTGGCCTGTGGTTCACTGCTGGTACTGGTGATGCTGTTTACCTGGATTCCACTGAGCATGCCGATCAAGCTCAGTCTCGCGTGGGTAAAAGGCACAGAAAGCATTGAGGTCAATAGCGTCGATAAGCTAAGTGCACTGCCGCTGCACATTGGCGACAGCCTGAAAGTGAGTGGTACCGGCATGTGTTCAGTGCCAGGAAATTACCAGAGCAATCGTAGCTATGCTTATATGCCGTTCGACTGCTCAGCGATTTACTGGAACAATGCAGCACCTTTGCCGCAACCTCAGTCTGACATCATTGATAAGGCTGCCGCGCTGCTGGATACCACCACGCGCCAGCTGCATCCGGAAACCAATACCGATCCTAAACTCAACCCGCAGCTCGCCTCTGCCATTCAAAAGTCAGGCATGATTCTGCTGGATGACTTCTCCGATCTGGTGCTGAAAACGCAGGATCTGTGCAGCCAGCAGCAAGACTGTGTGCGGTTGAAGAACGCGCTGGTGAATTTGGGTAATGCGAAAGACTGGGATTCACTCATCCATCGCGCAGATACGGGCAAGCTCAACGGTATGAACGTTCTGCTGCGTCCGGTGAGCGCCGAAGCACTGGAGAATCTGGTCAATACCGCCACCTCCACTTTCTTCTCACGTGAAACCCGTCGCGCAGCGGAAACGCTGAATAGTCCACCACCCGGTGGTTTCCTGATTATCAGCGATGAGGGCCGTCAGATGGTGACACAGCCGCAGCCGTCAGTTTCGCTGTTTGACCTTGATGCGCCGTCTCAGTGGCGTGAATTGCAACGCATGTCCGGCATGCTGTTACATACGCCGTTCGCCGCCAATGGCATCATTACCAGCATTACCACTGACGCCAACGGCACGCGTCACATTGCGCTGCATAATGAACCCGATACCATGGCGCAGTGGCGCTATCTGGGTACCGCCTTGTTGATGCTGGTGCTGATTCTCTGTGGGGTCACCAACGGCTTGCTGGCTCTGCGCCGCATTCACCGAAATCGCCTACGGATGGTGGAAATCCAGCAATATTACGACAAGTGCTTCAACCACAATCTCAGCACTATGCAGAGCGTGCGCTCCCTGTTCTGAGCCCTTTCCTTCTGTGCTACCCTGTCGCCCTGTTTTTAGGGGGTGAAGATGCCAATGCTTAACTGGTCTGAGATCGATACCGTGCTGCTGGATATGGATGGCACGTTGCTTGATCTCGCCTTTGATCGCCATTTCTGGCTGGAACATGTTCCGGAAACCCTGAGCCGCGAACGTGACATCACGCTGGCGGAAGCGCATCTGCTGATTCAGCAAAAGTATCAAGCCGTGGCGCATACGCTAAACTGGTATTGTCTTGATTACTGGTCACAGGAGTTGGCGCTGGATATCCGCGCCATGACGTGGGAAAAACGCCACCGCGCGGCGATGCGTGATGACACAGTGCCTTTTTTGCAGGCGCTGCGGGCTGCGGGCAAGCGCACCATTTTGCTGACCAATGCACACCCGTACAATCTTGATGTGAAGCTGGAACAGACCGGATTAGCTGCCCACCTTGATTTATTACTTTCCACCCATACCTTTGGGTATCCGAAAGAGGATCCACGTCTCTGGCAGGCCGTTCAGCAGCAAACTGCATTCGACAGTGCGCGCACGCTTTTCATTGATGACAGTGAGCCGATTCTGGATGCGGCTGCCCGTTGGGGGATTCGCTGGTGCTTAGGTGTCAGCAACCCGGATTCCGGTCGGCCCGATCAAACTTTCCAGCGTCATACGGCAGTGCGAGACTATCGCCAGTTGTGTGAAACGCTGCGCTAAAGCAGGAGCCGCAATGAAAGAGAAAACCAGCGAAGGCGTCCGCCTCGACAAATGGCTGTGGGCTGCGCGCTTTTATAAAACCCGCGCCATCGCCCGCGAAATGATCGAAGGCGGCAAAGTGCATTACAACGGTCAACGCAGCAAACCGAGCAAAATCGTTGAATTGCAGGCCGAGCTAACGCTGCGTCAGGGCAACGATGAGCGCACGGTCATCATCACAGCGATTGGTGAGCAACGCCGCCCCGCCAGCGAAGCGCAAGAGATGTACGCGGAAACTGCCGCCAGTATTGATAAGCGTGAGAAAACCGCGCTGGCACGCAAGATGAACGCCCTTACGATGCCGCATCCCGATCGCCGCCCGGATAAAAAAGAGCGTCGCGATCTGATGAAATTTAAATTGTCGGGCGATGAGTAATATCCGCCCCAACGAGAGAAACACTATGTCTGTTCAAGATCAACTGCACCGTTACCTGTTTGAAAACGTCGCCGTGCGCGGCGAGCTGGTCAACGTTTCTGAAACCTGGCGCGAAATCGTCAAGGACCACAACTATGCTGAGCCGGTAAAAATCCTGCTGGGTGAACTGCTGGTTGCGACCAGCCTGTTGACCGCTACGCTGAAATTTGACGGCGACATCACTGTGCAGTTACAGGGCGATGGCCCGCTGACGCTGGCAGTGATTAATGGCAATAATAATCAGGAACTGCGCGGTGTGGCGCGCGTAAAAGAAGACGCGGAGATTGCCCCAGGCAGCAGCCTGAAAGAGATGGTCGGCAACGGCTATCTGGTGATCACCATTTCACCTGAAAAAGGCGAGCGTTATCAGGGCGTGGTCGGTCTGGAAGCGGATACGCTGGCAGGCTGCCTCGAAGATTACTTCATGCGCTCTGAGCAGTTGCCAACACGTCTGTTTATTCGCACCAGCGAGAAAGGCGCAGCCGGTATTCTGCTGCAGGTGTTGCCTGCGCAGGAATCAAGCCAGGATGACTTCAACCATCTCGCCACGCTGACCGAAACCGTGAAGAGCGAAGAGCTGATCGAACTGCCTGCGACCGATGTACTGTGGCGCCTCTACCATCAGGAAGAAGCGACGGTATTTGACCCTACACCAGTCAGCTTCAAATGCACCTGCTCACGCGAACGCTGCGGCGAAGTGCTGAATACGTTACCTGTTGAGGAAGTGGACGAGATCCTTGAGGAAGACGGTAAAATCGATATGCATTGCGACTATTGCGGTTCGCACTATGTGTACGATGCGGTAGACATTGCAGCTATTCGCAATGCACCAACCAACAACAGCGATCAAGTGCATTAATTCTCTGTCGGGCGGTGATGCCGCCCGCATTTCTTCAGACATTCCCCCATCACTCCCGGCGAAAATTAACTAATTTACGCTGACTTTAATTTCTTAAGTGGCAGATTTCGCTGCTTGTCACGTTCCAGCTCGCATTTTTAACTATCCTCACTTTTACAGCCCGCCGAGACGTGTAGACTGCGCGCGATCTGCCCTGCCCGGCTATGCGAGGCAGGACGCAGAATCCCCCACATAAAATGCTATGAAGTACGATTTAAGGAGCAGCCACATGCGCGCTAACGGCCTGACATCGCAAGACCTCGCCACTTTGGGCATCAGCGGCACCACGGAAGTGGTGTACAACCCTGACTTTGATACGCTGTTTCAGGAAGAAACCCGCCCGGAACTGGAAGGTTATGCGCGAGGCATCCTGACGCAGAGCGGCGCTGTTGCCGTGGATACCGGCATCTTCACTGGGCGCTCGCCAAAAGATAAGTACATTGTGCGGGATGACACCACGCGTGACACCCTGTGGTGGAACGACGTCGGCAACGGCAAGAACGACAACCAGCCGCTGTCACAGGAAACCTGGCAGGCGCTGAAAGACCGCTGCACCGCACAGCTCTCGGGCAAGCGTTTGTTTGTTGTGGACGCTTACTGCGGCGCAAATTCGGACACCCGCCTCAGCGTGCGCTTTGTGATGGAAGTGGCATGGCAGGCGCACTTCGTCAAAAACATGTTTATTCGCCCAAGTGAAGCGGAACTGGCGGCATTCAAGCCCGATTTCGTGGTGATGAACGCGGCACAGTGCACGAATCCAGACTGGCAGGCGCAGGGTTTGCACTCTGAGAACTTTGTCGCCTTCAATCTCACCGAACGCATGCAGCTGATTGGCGGCACCTGGTACGGTGGTGAGATGAAGAAAGGCCTGTTCGCCATCATGAACTACCTGCTGCCGTTAAAAGGCATCGCTGCCATGCACTGTTCCGCAAACGTCGGTAAAACTGGCGATGTCGCGGTGTTTTTCGGCCTGTCTGGTACCGGCAAGACCACCCTCTCCACCGATCCCGATCGCCAGTTAATTGGCGACGACGAACACGGTTGGGATGACGATGGCGTGTTTAACTTTGAAGGTGGCTGCTACGCCAAAACCATCAATCTGTCTGAGCAAGCCGAACCGGAAATCTATCGCGCCATCCGCCGTGATGCTCTGCTGGAGAATGTAGTGGTCCGCACCGACGGCAGTGTGGATTACGCAGATGCCAGCAAGACCGAAAATACCCGAGTCTCCTATCCGATTGAGCACATCGACAACATTGTGCAGCCGGTTTCTAAAGCAGGGCATGCCAAGCGCGTGATTTTCCTGACGGCAGATGCCTTTGGTGTGCTGCCGCCGGTTTCACGCTTAACGCCGGAACAGACGCAGTATCACTTCCTGTCAGGTTTTACGGCCAAGCTGGCGGGTACCGAGCGCGGTGTCACGCAGCCCACTCCAACGTTCTCTGCCTGCTTTGGTGCCGCTTTCCTGACGCTACACCCAACGCAGTACTCTGATGTGCTGGTGAAGCGTATGGAAGCGGCTGGGGCACAAGCGTATTTGGTGAACACCGGTTGGAACGGCAGTGGCCAACGTATTTCCCTGAAAGAGACGCGTGCCATTATCAACGCGATTCTGGCGGGTGAGCTGGATGACGTCGAGACGAAGACGCTGCCGGTATTTAACCTGCAGATGCCCACTTCGCTGGCGCAGGTGGACGATGCGATTCTGGATCCGCGTCGCAGCTGGCAGGACGAAGCCGCATGGCAGCAAGCCGCGCAAGATCTGGCGCAGCGTTTTATCACTAACTTCGAGAAGTACACCGATAACGATGCAGGTAAGGCGCTGGTGCAGGCTGGCCCGCAGTTGTGATATGAACGAGCCGCCAGAAGGCGGCTCGTTGGGCGCAAATTCGGTAGCGGCGCGATTTATCGCGCATACCTGAAGCGGTAATATCGCTGAATGATGCGCAATAAATTGCGCCGCTACTTTTTAACTTTGATGATTGCTGATCACCGCCGGTGCACTATGCTCGGGAATCGGTAGCCACGCGCGGATACGCAATCCGCCATGTTCGCTGTCACCAATCTCCAGCGACCCATCGTGCGCATCAATAATACGCTGCACAATCGCCAGGCCTAAGCCGGTGCCACTGGTACTGCGCGCGCTATCACCGCGAACAAACGGCTGGAACAGATGTTGAAGCTGATCCGGCTTAATGCCCGGGCCATCATCTTCCACCTGGAACCAGGCGCGATTCAGCTCCTGACCGCTACTGACTTTAATCCAGCCATTGCCATAACGTGCCGCATTGACCACCAGATTCGCTACCGCGCGTTTGATCGATAGCGGGTTGATATCCAGCATTAACTCTTCTGGCATCACCGCGTTCTCAATCTCACGCTCGTAGCCACTCTCTGCAGCCACCACTTCACCCAACACGCTGTTCAGATCGGCACGTTCGGTCTGCATCTCCTGACCGGTACGCAGATAATCGATGAACTGCTCAATGATGGCATTGCACTCTTCGATATCCTTGTTAATCGACTCTGCCAAATAACCATCCTGCTCACCCATCATCTCAGTCGCGAGACGAATACGCGTCAATGGGGTACGCAAATCGTGGCTGACGCCAGCCATCAATAGTGTGCGGTCATCGGCTAACTGCTTGACCCCCGCAGCCATCTGATTGAATGCCCGCGTCACTGAACGTACTTCAGAGGCGCCGTACTCACGTAACGGTGGAGGAATAATGCCTTTACCGACCTGCAGCGCTGCGTGCTCCAGGTCGACCAGGGGTCGGTTCTGAATACGAATAAACAGCCAGGCGCCGCCAATCGCCAGCAACATAATCGCCAGGGTGTAGCGGAACAGCGGCGAGAAGTCGCCCTGATGGATTTCCGTCAGTGGAACGCGCACCCAGATGTCTGGCGACAACCAGGTTTTCAGCCAGACCACTGGGGAATTCTTATTCACCTCGACACGCACATCGGTCGGGCCACCAAGCTGTTGCGCCATCTGCTCGCTGAGGAATTCGTAATGCTGAGCCCAGCGCAAGCCGCTCTCTTCCGCCGCCGCGTTGGTATACAACGAAATACCCAGTTCACGATAAATCTCGCGGCGAAATGCCGGAGGCACTTCCAACTGCGTACCATCTTCCAGCTGCAACCGGTCAGTCATCAACATACGGACTTCGTATGCGAGAACTTTATTGAACTGCTGCAGACTGGGAAGAATGGCGAAATTCAGCACCACCAGGTAGGTCGTTACCAGGCTGACGAACAGCAAGGTAACGATCAATAGCAAAGTGCGGGCAAACGAACTGCGAGGAGAGAAGCGCAATCGCCTCATGCTTTGCTGCCGTCCGGAACAAAGACGTAGCCAAGACCCCATACGGTCTGAATGTAGCGTGGATGCGCCGGATCTTCTTCTACCATGCGACGCAGACGCGAGATCTGCACGTCGATAGAACGCTCCATCGCACTGTACTCACGACCACGCGCCAGGTTCATCAGCTTGTCACGTGACAGCGGCTCACGCGGATGGCTCACCAAGGCTTTCAGCACGGCAAACTCACCACTGGTTAACGGCATTGGCTCATCTTCACGGAACATTTCACGCGTACCGAGGTTCAGCTTGAACTTACCAAAGGCGATAACCGCTTCTTCTTGTGAAGGTGCACCCGGCAGCTCATTAGCCTGACGACGCAACACGGCACGAATACGCGCCAGCAGCTCACGTGGGTTAAACGGCTTAGGAATGTAGTCATCGGCACCGATTTCCAGCCCAACGATACGATCGACCTCTTCACCCTTGGCGGTGACCATGATGATCGGCATCGGGTTGCTCTGGCTACGTAAGCGACGGCAGATGGATAAGCCATCTTCGCCTGGCAGCATTAAATCAAGCACCATTAAATGGAATGATTCACGAGTCAGCAGACGATCCATCTGCTCGGCGTTGGCGACACTGCGCACCTGAAAGCCCTGTTCGGTGAGATAACGTTCGAGCAGTGCGCGCAAACGCATATCATCATCGACGACCAGAATTTTGTAGTTCTCTTGCATGTTCAACTCCCAAAGGCGCCATTGCCTGAGCCAATATTGTGTAAAAAAGATGCCTACATGTGACAGTCATTAATGGTTTATATTCTAGCCGAAATTGTTACAAAGCATATTAAACAGCAGCTTATATTTAATTTTAGCCCTGAAATGCGCATTGTCTCGCGCTTTTTGTCTGTACTTTCAACCCGCTTAGCCCTTATCTGAAAATTCACGCGGTTTTCTGTTCGCGTCTGGATCATTTTGCCTTTAGCCGCAACGCACGTGGCTATGCCGCGCCATTTGGCTTAAGTCACCAGGGAAGTATCTTTCGATATAGGGATAATCACAGCAGATTATCTGGCACTTTCTGTTTTAGGTACCTGACTGCTCTCGGAACATTGCCAAACCCGCGCCAATCAAGTCCAGTATTAAATAAAGACAGATTAATCAGTGAGTAAACATCACTTTCCTCTCAGACATGGATCTCAGAAACTGCACGGGTTCCTGCAGATATTGCGTCTATTTGGAGAAAGAAAAATGAAAAAAACGATGGTCTTGCTGAGTGCACTGGTTCTGACCAGCCTTTCTCAGGCGCAGGCTGCCACCAGCGCGGGCGAAGCGGCAGGGGCACAAGCCTCAACCACCGCTAAAGGTAACTCAGACGCCATTGGCGTCGGTGCCGTTGGTGCACTGCTTGGCGTGGCATTAGCCACCATGGGTGGGGGTGACAAAGGCTCAAGCAGCACGTCTACCACCACAGCCACCACGCCCGGCAAATAATTCGTATCTTCAGAGCGCGGCAAGGCTGCGGCGCTTTTCCCTTTTTACTGCCAGCCCATTTCGCCACCGGAGAATAAGTAGCGCCCAAGGCTTTTTTACCCAAGCCATTATTCTCCGCCTCTT
Source organism: Type-D symbiont of Plautia stali (assembly GCF_001485335.1). Lineage (NCBI taxonomy): Bacteria > Pseudomonadati > Pseudomonadota > Gammaproteobacteria > Enterobacterales > Enterobacteriaceae > Type-D symbiont of Plautia stali. The sequence continues at coordinate 57,763 of NZ_BBOC01000009.1, forward strand.
TTTTATTCCGTATCCTTAACGTATTCAATGCTGTTCACAAACCAGATCTTTTGTCCTTCTGGCGTGTTCACCGTCACCTCGTCATCCACTTCTTTCTTGATCAACGCGCGCGCCATCGGCGAATCAATTGAGATGTAATCTTTTATCCCTTCATCATAAATTTCATCGGGCCCAACAATACGAAACCGCTTTGCCTCGCCCTGCTCATTCTCCACTACCACCCAGGCACCAAAGAACACTTTGCCCTCCTGCTGTGGGGCATAGTCAACAATTTTGAGATCGGCGAGGCACTTGCGCAGATAGCGCACACGGCGGTCAATCTGGCGCAACAGACGCTTGTTGTAGGTGTAATCGGCATTTTCTGAGCGATCGCCAAGGCTCGCCGCCCAGGAGACAATTTTGGTGATTTCCGGACGCTTTTCATTCCACAAATGGTCGTGCTCGGCACGTAATTTGTTATAGCCTTCGCGGGTAATCAGTTGAGTTTTCATCACATCTACTCGTGGTAACTGCATTTCAGGTCTTCAATAAGCCAACAATAAGCGACTGCTCAACCTTCAGCAAGGCATGCCCCGTAATGTGCGCGCTGTATTCAGAAAAAGACGGATTCACCCGGCCCCGGCTGGCAATTTGCAGTCTCAATCCGTATAACTGTCCCCTATTTCCAACCCTGTGTAAGCATTGTTAATGATGATGAAAGATTCACTGAGCCAGATTATCGCAAGTGAGCTGAAGGCGCGCGCCGACCAGGTTGACGCAGCCGTTCGCTTGCTGGATGAAGGGAACACCGTGCCGTTTATCGCACGTTATCGTAAGGAAGTGACCGGTGGGCTGGACGACACCCAGTTGCGTCAGCTTGAGAGCCGCCTTGGCTATCTGCGTGAGCTGGAAGAACGCCGTCAGTCGATTCTAAAATCCATCGACGAACAGGGCAAACTTACCCCGGAACTCGCCAGCGCGATCAATAACACACTGAACAAAACCGAGCTGGAAGACCTTTACCTGCCTTATAAGCAGAAACGTCGTACCCGTGGTCAAATTGCCATTGAGGCCGGTCTGGAACCGCTGGCCGAAACGCTGTGGCACGATCCCTCAAAGGACCCAGAACAGCTGGCAGCGGGTTATGTCGATGCGGATAAAGGCGTTGCCGACGTGCGCGCGGCCTTGGATGGTGCACGCTACATCCTGATGGAACGCTTTGCTGAAGACGCTACGCTGCTGGCGAAAGTGCGTGATTACCTGTGGAAGAATGCACACGTCGTGTCCCGCGTGGTGGAAGGCAAAGAGGAGGAAGGCGCGAAATTCCGCGATTACTTCGATCATCATGAAGCCCTGAGTTCTGTGCCTTCGCACCGTGCATTAGCGATGTTCCGTGGTCGCAATGAAGGCGTGCTGCAACTGTCACTGAATGCCGATCCGCAATTTGACGAAGCACCCCGTGAAAGCCACGGTGAGACACTGATTACCGAGCACCTGCAACTGCGCCTGAATAACGCTCCGGCGGATAGCTGGCGTAAAGCCGTGGTGAGCTGGACCTGGCGTATCAAGGTGTTGCTGCACCTCGAAACCGAGTTGATGGGCACCATCCGTGAACGCGCTGAAGATGAGGCGATTAATGTCTTCGCCCGCAACCTGCACGATCTGTTGATGGCGGCTCCGGCTGGCATGCGCGCGACCATGGGCCTCGATCCGGGCCTGCGTACTGGCGTAAAAGTCGCCGTGGTGGATGCCACCGGCAAATTAGTCGCGACCGACACGATTTACCCGCACACCGGACAAGTCGCAAAAGCAGCAAACTCCGTTGCCGCGCTCTGTGCCAAACATCAGGTTGAACTGGTGGCCATCGGCAACGGTACCGCTTCACGCGAGACCGAGCGCTTCTTCCTCGACGTGCAGAAGCAGTTCCCACAGATTCACGCGCAGAAAGTGATCGTCAGCGAAGCGGGTGCCTCCGTTTACTCGGCTTCTGAACTGGCCGCATTAGAGTTCCCGGATTTAGACGTTTCTCTGCGCGGAGCCGTTTCCATCGCACGCCGTCTGCAAGATCCACTGGCCGAACTGGTGAAAATCGATCCGAAATCTATCGGTGTGGGCCAGTATCAGCACGACGTGAGCCAAAGCCAGCTGGCGAAGAAACTGGACGCCGTGGTAGAGGACTGCGTGAACGCCGTAGGGGTTGACCTCAATACCGCCTCGGTGGCGCTGTTGACCCGTGTGGCAGGTTTGACGCGCATGATGGCGCAGAACATTGTCAGCTGGCGTGATGAGAACGGTCGCTTCCAGAACCGTCAGCAGCTATTGAAAGTGAGCCGCCTTGGGCCCAAAGCGTTTGAGCAGTGTGCGGGCTTCCTGCGCATCAACCAGGGTGATAACCCGCTGGATGCCTCAACGGTGCACCCAGAAGCCTATCCGTTGGTTGAGCGTATTCTGGCGGCAACCGAGCAGGCATTGAACGAGTTGATGGGCAATCCTGGTGGTTTGCGTGACCTCAACGCGCGTGACTTTACCGATGAGCGTTTTGGTCTGCCGACCGTTACTGACATCATTAAAGAGCTGGAGAAACCGGGCCGCGATCCACGTCCTGAATTCAAAACCGCGCAGTTTGCTGAAGGTGTAGAAACGCTGAATGATTTGCTGCCAGGCATGATTCTGGAAGGCGCAGTCACCAACGTCACCAACTTCGGTGCCTTTGTCGATATCGGCGTACATCAGGATGGTCTGGTTCACATCTCATCTCTTTCCGACAAGTTCGTTGAAGATCCGCATCAAGTGGTGAAAGCCGGCGACATTGTCAAAGTGAAGGTGATGGAAGTGGATATGCAGCGCAAACGTATTGCCCTCACCATGCGTCTGGATGAGCAACCTGGCGAAAGCAATGCGCGCGGCGGTAATAACCGCAGCAGTGGCAAAGAGCAGAACCGCCCAGCCGCTAACAACAAAGCTCGCGGCAAACCCGCCAGTGCGCCAGCAGGCAATAGCGCCATGGGCGATGCGCTGGCTGCGGCTTTCGGTAAAAAGCGCTAAACTCATCCTGAGTAGGGCGGCCTTTAGGCCGCCCTAAAGCACGCCCCTGCATGACCCTCTCAAGTTGATAAATCCCCCCTACCGTCTACGCTGAAAAAATCCGTGTGAAAAAATGACCTTCCGCGTGGCCCAACGATCTGATGGACAAAATCAACGCATTACTTGATGAGATTTACGAAGGCCGCTTTCCCGTCGCCGCACGTGAGCGCCTGCTTTCGCACATTCGCGCTGCACGTGATACCGCTAAACTGCCACGCAAAGCGCACTGGGATGAAAAAGATGTGGTGTTGATTAGCTATGCCGATCAGTTCCGCGAACCCGATCAGCCCACGCTCGCCAGCTTCTCACGCTTTTATCAGCAGCACTTACAATCGACGTTCAGCCTGGTGCACCTGCTGCCGTTTTTCCCTTATTCGTCTGATGACGGCTTCTCGGTAATTGATTATCACCAGGTTAATCCGATCTGCGGCAACTGGCAGCATATTGCGGCCTTGCACAGTGAAACCCGGCTGATGTTCGATTTCGTCTGTAATCACATGTCCGCGCACAGCCAGTGGTTTCAACATTTCCTGGCGCAGGACCCCGGCTGGGATGACTTTTTCATCAGCATGCCACCCGCTACGGACCTCAGTGCGGTCACGCGGCCACGCACCTCACCGCTGCTCACCCCTTTTACCCTGGCTAACGGCGAGACACGCTTTATCTGGACCACTTTCAGCGCCGATCAAATTGACCTCAACTTTGCCAATCCGGAAGTGTTGATTCGCATGGTGGGCGTGCTACTGGATTACCTCAACAAAGGCGCCGACTATGTGCGGCTTGATGCCGTTGGCTATATGTGGAAAACGCCTGGAACCAACTGTATCCACCTGGCAAAAACACACCAGTTAGTGAAGCTGTTTCGTGCCATCGCCAACGAGGTCGCACCCGGCACGGTGATTGTCACCGAAACCAATGTGCCGCATAAAGACAACATCAGCTACTTTGGCAATGGTAATGACGAAGCGCAAATGGTGTACCAGTTCTCACTGCCGCCATTGGTGCTACACGCCATTCACTCTGGTTCATCACGTGCGTTACGCCAGTGGGCCAGCACGCTGGATACGGGAAATGGCAGCACCACCTTCTTCAACTTTCTCGCTTCGCACGATGGCATAGGCCTCAACCCGGCGCGCGGGATTTTGTCGGAGATAGAGATTGTGGCGCTGGTGCGTGAGCTGGCGCTGGAAGGTGCGCTGGTCTCCTACAAGAACAATCCCGATGGCACCACCAGTCCTTATGAAATCAACGTGACCTACCTTGATGCACTTAACCACCAAAGCGATGATGATGACACGCGTCTACGTCGATTCTTGCTCGCTCACGCCATTCTGCTGGTCTTTCCGGGGGTGCCCGCAATTTATATTCAGAGCATCCTCGGTTCGCGAAATGATAATGAAGGCGTGCATGCCGCCGGGCATAACCGAGCGATCAATCGAGAAAAATACAGCCTGCATGAAATGGAAGCATGGATTAGCGGTGGTAATGCACTGCGTCAGCAAGTGTATGAACGATTGAGCGCGTTGATTCAACTCCGCACGCGCCAGCCTGCCTTTCATCCCGACAACCCGATGACGTTATTAGAGAGTGAAAATGCGCTGCTGATGCTACGCCGCCATCAGTCAGGCAGTGAGGAGGGGTTACTCTGTATCTTTAACCTCAGCAGCCGCGAGATCACGACGCGGTTGCCACAGTCAAAGCTTTATCAGGATGTCATCAGTGGGGAGAAAATTGATGGCAGCGAGACATTCACGCTCGCTGCCTGGCAGTTTATGTGGCTGCGAGATTAATCACTTATAGACATCCGCGGTGGCGCTGAATTTGCCATGCTCACGACCCGCAATCACCAGAAAGTACTTTCCACCTTTTTCATCGGCCGCTTTGGAAAGTTCTCGCTTCGCATCCATTGGTGACGTCGTTTCCGCTGTTGTTGTCACCGTACCGATTTTCTCAAGGTTCATTTTTTGTACTTCTTCTTTAGTCACTTCCTTTGCAGCGAACGCTGAAAACGACACCGCGCTCATCACCAGAGAAGCCACAGCCCATTTCATCATCTTCATAGCATTACCCTCATCCATATTTCCATTATTGGGATGTAAGCGGCCGCTAAGCACAACAGGCGAGAAAAAAGACAGGTTCACACCTCGCAGCGGTGCAGCTCACGTCAAAAGTATTGCCGCTGGTGACAAATTTGCCAGCGCAGCAACAGAATTAACGCGCAACTGATTGGATGAACTCGATAATATGCTGACAAAATGCATCAGGGTGAGAGATAAATGGCGCATGTGCCGCCTTCTCCATCACGATTGATGGGGAAGTGGGTAATGCTTCGTCCAGCATCGGGGCAATACGGCGTGGAACCAAACCATCCAGCGCCCCATACAAACGCAGCAATGGCAGCGTCATGTGCGGCAAATCAGCACGCAGATCCCCCTCATGCAAGATCTTAAGCCCACCCTCAAGCACTTCAACTGAAGGCATCGGCTGCGACAGCACCACCTCCTTCAACTGACGAGCATCCTGGCGCGCATTCTCGGTGCCCATGGTTTGTAACGCCAGAAAGCGTTCCACGGTGCGCTGGAAGTCATTGCTTAGCTGCTGTTGAAAGCTTTCCAGCGTTTCCGGCTTGATGCCAGGCCACTCACCACGCGCGGTAAAACAGGGCGAAGAGGCAACGCTAATCAATGCGCTAACGCGTTCCGGCTGCGTCAAGGCGATTTGGCTGGCAACCAGTCCTCCCAATGACCAGCCGAGAAGTATCGCACGTGCGGGCAGTTGCGGTAGCAGCTGTTGCGCCATATTGGCTAAGGTCAGCGGCCCAAAGCCCTGGCTGCGGCCAAAGCCCGGCAGGTCCACCAAATGCAGACGAAAATGCGGACTGAGTCGAGGAACGATGTTTTGCCACACTTCCGCGTTTAATCCCCAGCCGTGCAGCAGCACAAGATCGCGATCGCCCTCGCCCGTGGTGTGCCAGTAAAGCGAACTCATCGGTTACACTCCCGAAAAGTGAAAAAGAGGCCGCTATGCTATCAATCCCTGCACTCTGTTGGCTATGCCGCTTACCGTTACAGATCGCGGGGCATGGCATATGCAGCCGCTGTATCAGGCAGATTCCACCCTTACCCACACTCTGTCCTTGTTGTGGATTACCCGCCTGCGGTACCCAGCCCTGCGGGCGCTGCATCCGCCATCCTCTGCCGTGGCAGAGTTTAACCTGTGTCAGTGATTACCAGCCGCCGGTCAGCGATTGGGTGTTACAGCTAAAATTTTCCCGCGCGACCGCACTTAGAGTGATGCTGGCGCGGCTACTTTTGTTAAAATTATTAACAAATCGGCGCAATAACCTTTTACCACGCATAGATTTAGTGTTGAGTGTACCGCTGCATCGCCGCCGAGCCTGGCGACGTGGCTACAATCAGGCCGGGTTGGTGGCAAAACCGCTGGCGCACTGGTTAGGCTGTGAATATCGCGAAGGCGTTCGCCGTCGAAGGCAGGGTGCTTTACAACATGCGTTGCGTGCCAGCGCCCGTAAAAAAACCTGCGTGGCGCGTTTCGCCTTGAAATGTCGGTGCGCGGACGTCATATCTTACTCATCGATGATGTGGTGACCACCGGAAGCACGGTGGCAGAAATCAGCCGCATCCTGCTGGCGCAAGGCGCGTCCAGTGTTCATATTGGCTGCCTGTGCCGTACCTTGTAGAGCGTCGGTGTTGGGCGTATTATAACCAAGTAATTTAGTTAACTATTGAGCAATCGCCATGATCGTTATTACTGATGCTGCGCAAGAGCACTTTTCAAAATTGCTGTCGAAACAAGAAGACGGCACGCAAATTCGCGTATTCGTCATTAATCCGGGTACGCCGACCGCGGAATGCGGCGTTTCTTACTGCCCACCCGATGCAGTAGAAGCCACTGACACCGAAATGAAGTTCGAAAAGCTGTCAGCTTATATCGATGAGCTGAGCGCTCCTTATCTGGAAGATGCCGAGATCGATTTTGTCACTGACAACCTCGGTTCCCAGCTGACGCTGAAAGCGCCGAACGCCAAGATGCGCAAAGTGTCTGACGATGCGCCAATGGTTGAGCGGGTAGAGTATCTGCTACAGGCGCAGATCAACCCGCAACTGGCTGGTCATGGCGGTCGCGTATCGCTGATGGAAATCACCGATGACGGCTATGCCATTCTGCAGTTTGGCGGCGGCTGTAACGGCTGTTCAATGATCGACGTGACGCTGAAAGATGGTATCGAGAAAGAGCTACTGGCAGCCTTCCCTGAGCTGAAAGGTGTGCGTGACCTCACCGAACACCAGCGCGGCGAGCACTCTTACTACTGATTTTGTGGCGGCAGCGCATCCGTGCTGCCGCTCTCTTATGCCTCTTTGCGCCCCACGCTGACCGCTTTCATCACCTGCTGTACCGCTTTATCATCAAACATTTCTTCCAGCGTGACGCTCAACTTCCGTCGCCAATTCGGATATTCATTCACTGTACCCGGTACATTGACTGGCGAAATCATTCCCAGCCAATCCTCCGGTTGTAGTCCTAGTAAAGCGCTTCCCGTCTGAGCAAGAAAACGATGCATCGCCAAATTCAGCGCGGGTGTGAGGGATTGTTCATTCGCTAGCTCAGTGCCTTGTGCAGACAGTGCCCCCGCCTGCTGTAATGCATCCAGTAACGCTTGCTTCTGCGTGACCCGCTGTTGTTGCAGTGATTGCAGTACGCTTCCGCGGTACATCCCCAGTTTCTCGCCCAACGTCAAATCACCGGCCTGCCAGAATCCACTTAACGTCGGCAAATCATGCGTACTGGCGCTGGCAATCGACTGGCGAGGATAGGCAGAAGGTGGGCGATATCGGCCATCTCTTTCCTGTTCAAAAAAGAGAACCTTCCAGGAAAAGATGCCGTGGCTACGCAACATACGAACGATCATCGGCGGCACCGTGCCTAAATCCTCGCCAATCACCATGCAGCCATGCCGCTGGCTTTCCAGTGCGAGGATCGCCATCAACTCGTCGACCGGATACGAAACGTACGCGCCCTTGTCAGCACCTTCGCCATAAGGGATCCACCACAGCCGCAGTAGCGCCATCACATGGTCGATACGCAACGCGCCGCAGTCACGCATATTGGCACGCAGCAGGTCGATAAACGGCTGATATCCCCGTGCACGCATCACATGCGGATCGAGCGGCGGCAACGCCCAGTTTTGCCCCAGCGGCCCCAGACGATCGGGCGGTGCGCCCACTGACGCGCCAAGCTTATAGAGCTGCGGGTCCAGCCAGGTTTCTGCGCTGTGTTGCGCGACCCCAACCGCCAAATCGCGATACAGCCCAACCGCCATACCCAATTGCTGGCTGCGCTGCCAGCAGGCCGCAAACTGTTGCTGCGCCAGCCACTGCAGCCAACTCCAGAACTGAATCTCATCTTCATGATCGGCACACCACTGCTGCACCTCAGGCTGGTGCGCGTGACGCCAACCTTCCGGCCATTTCTCCCAGCCCCATTCGTCAGGATGACTGGCGGCACGTTCCGCAAGGATGCCATCAAAAGCCGCTTGATAGCGCAGCGCGTCACCGCCCTCAGCAACAAACTGCTGAAAATCGGCATCGGGTTTCCAGCTTTGCCAGGCAAAACGCAATGCCGCTATTTTCAGCGCAGCGACCGCACTGTAGTCCACCCAATCAGTGGCACGAGCTTGTTTTAATGCGGTACGGGTTTTGGCGAGCTTCCACCAACGTTGCGCCGCGATGCTGTGTGCAAAAGCCGCCACCTGGTTGACATCAATGTAGAGCACATTCAGCCAGCGGCGCGACGCTGGACTGTAAGGACTGGCATGGTCCGGTTGAGCCGGATAGAGCGCGTGCAGAGGGTTGAGGCCAACAAAATCACCGCCGTTGGCCGCAACCTGCTCCAGCATCTGCTGCAAATCGCCGAAATCACCGATGCCCCAATTGCTGTCAGATCGCAGTGTGTAAAGCTGCACCAACGCGCCCCAACGCTTTTCACCCTGTTGCAGTGGCTCGGGCAGATAGCAACGGCGTGGTGCGATAATGATGCGCGTTTGCCACTGTTTACGTCCCTGACGCAACGTGAAGCTGTGATAGCCCTGCGGCAGGCGCGGCGGGAGCGTTAACGCTTCCCCACCCTGAAGGGTCCCACTGAAGGTTTTGCCCTGTTCGCTCTGGAGTTGCCAGCTAAACTCGCCTTTGCCCTGCGGCGTAAGCTGCCGCTTGGTGCGCGGCGTAAAGACCTGCACCGGCGGCAGCGGCGGCACCTTACCTGCTGGCGTATCCATTACCGCCAGCAGGGCTCGTTTAGTCTCATCACTGATGCTTTCCGGTTCACCTTTAGCATTGATAAATTCCACGGCGATACCGGCGGACAGCGCGTCCTGATCCAGTTTGCTGAGCGTCATGGTTTTCTCCTTTGGCGCGGTGCGCCTAGATGCGCACCCTACAAAATCGTGTAATCGCGTTGCCATGTCGCCATTTTGGGCGACCTGGCATCAGCGCGCAGCCTGCCAGATACGCTGTTGGTAATCGCGGATGGATCGATCCGAACTAAAACGCCCGGTACGCGCGGTATTAAGGATGGCCGCCTTGGTCCAGGCCTCTGGATTCTTCCACAGTGCTTCCACTTGCTGCTGCGCGGCGATGTATGCATCGAAATCCGCCAGCACCAGCCAGGGATCGCCATTTTTGGTCAGGCTATCGAGCAGCAAATTAAACGCCTGTTTATCGCCATCGCTAAACTTGCCCTTCTCCAGGTCCTTCAACAAGCCATCAAGATACGGGTTCTTTTTGCGCAGTTTTTTCGGGCTATAGCCGTTGGCTTTGAGCGCCTTCACCTCATCGACGGTATTGCCGAAGATAAAGATGTTCTTTTCGCCCACCGCATCGGCAATTTCGACGTTGGCACCGTCCAGGGTACCAATGGTGAGCGCCCCGTTGAGCGCCAGCTTCATATTACCGGTACCAGAAGCTTCATAACCGGCGGTGGAGATCTGTTCAGAAAGATCGGCGGCGGGAATCATCAATTCCGCCGCCGTGATGCGGTAATCCGGAATAAACACCACTTTGAGCCGATCGCTCACCTTCGGATCGTTGTTGATCACTTCTGCCACTTTATTGATGGCATAGATAATATTTTTAGCGAGGTAATAACCCGGCGCGGCTTTTGCGCCAAACAGGAACACCCGCGGTACGACGTCAGGATTTTTAGGATCTTCACGTAGCTGGCGATAACAGTGCAGCATATGCAGCAGGCTGAGGTGCTGGCGTTTGTACTCATGTAGACGCTTAATCTGCACATCAAACAGCGCATCGGGGTTCACATCAATGCCGGTGACGCGTTTGATATATACCGTCAGGCGCAGCTTGTTTTGCTGCTTAATGGTGCGGAACTGCTGACGAAAGGCCTTCTTACGTGCGTAAGGTGCCAGCCACTCCAGCGCATCCAGATCGTTAGCCCACTCGACCTGCAGTGTTTCATCAATCAGGTTAGATAACAGGGGATTACACTGTTTGAGCCAACGACGCGGCGTGATGCCATTGGTGACATTATGGAATTTGTTTGGCCAGAGCTGGTGATATTCCGGGAACAGATCTTTCACCACCAGTTCAGAGTGCAGCGCGGCAACACCGTTAACCGCAAAGCAGCTCACCACGCACAGGTTTGCCATGCGCACTTGCCCTTCGGCCACCACGGCCAGCTTATGCCAAATCTCGCGATCACTCGGCCACTGCTTCTTCACCACTTTTTTCAGGCGCTGATTAATTTCTCGGATAATCAGCATATGGCGCGGCAGCAGGTCGCGAACCAGTTGTTCATCCCATCGCTCCAGCGCTTCTGGCATTAACGTGTGGTTGGTATATGCAAATACCCGGCTGGTGATATGCCAGGCTTCATCCCAACTCAGTTGATGTTCATCCAGCAGCACACGCAGCATTTCCGGGATGGCAATGGTGGGATGGGTATCGTTGAGTTGAATCACTTCGAACTCAGGCAAGCTGTGAATCGAACGCCCGGCAAAATGATGACGCCGCAGGATATCTCCCACCGCACAGGCGCACTGGAAATACTGCTGCATCAGGCGCAGTCGCTTGCCTTCTGCATGATTATCGTTCGGATAGAGCACCTTGGTCAGTTTATCGGCGTCGATCCCTGGCTGCTCGGCCTGCAGGAATTTACCATTGTTGAACAGGGTGAGATCAAACGGGTGTGCGCTGGTGGCTTTCCACAGCCGTAGCGGTAAGGTCACGCCATTACGATAACCCACCACCGGCAAATCCCAGGCTTCTCCCTTTAAATGAAATTTCGGCCGCCATTGCAGCGTGCCATCCTCATTTTTCTTCACTTTACCGCCAATGCCTACCTGCACATCCTGCGCGGCGTTATGGCGAAACCAGGGATAGCTATCACGCTGCCAGTCGTCCGGTGCCTCTTTTTGCTGCCCATCATCAAAGGTCTGGCGGAACAGGCCATATTGATAGTTGAGCCCATGTCCCATTCCCGCCTGCCCGACGGTCGCCATTGAATCCATATAGCAGGCGGCTAAGCGCCCTAATCCGCCGTTGCCCAGCGCAGGATCAATCTCTTCTTCCAGCAATTCGCTCAGCTCTATCTGATGCTCGGCCAGCGCGGCCTGTACCTCGTTGTACCAGCCGAGGTTGAGCAGGTTATTGCCGGTCAAACGACCAATCAGAAATTCCATCGACAGATAATTAACATGGCGCTGGCCCATGCGCGGTGTGGCGGGCGGTTGGGTGGCGAGCATTTCTGCCAGCACGCTGCTCAGCGCTTGCCACCATTGGTGCGGTGTCATTTGTTGGGCGGAAGTGAGTCCAAGATGCTGCCATTGGCGGGTCAGTGCGGCGTCGAAACGTGTTTTATTAAATTTTTGCTGCGACATATCAATCCCTTCGAGTCCGTTAACGGTAAAGACGGGCGAGCGCATAACCAGAAAGGATAAGTTAAGCCGGAGGCGGAGAAAAAAGCGACAGGGAAATGCGGGTGCGGTGAAAAAAAACGATGTTGAGGCAGACTCATGTTATTGCGGTGCAATTTATCGCGCAGTGCATTGCGTACTACTTTTCGGTCGCCATAAATGGCAACCCTACAACGATCGTGCGCGGTGTTTGGTCGCCATAAATGGCAACCCTACGGCGATCGTAGGGTGCGCATTTATGCGCACCTGCAAATTCATCAACACAGTTCGAGGTGAACTTCGTGCTGCTCAATCACCTTCAGGACACTGGCCGGTGGGGTTTTATCGGTATACATATAGTCAATCAGGCTCATGCTGCCGAGGTTCACCATCGCATTACGACCAAACTTCGAGTGGTCGACAACCAACATCACGCAACGCGAGTTTTCGATGATGGCGCGTTTGGTGCGGACTTCGTGGTAATCGAACTCCAGAAGCGAACCATCCATATCGATGCCGCTAATCCCCAGGATGCCGTAATCCAGGCGGAACTGGGAGATAAAATCGAGCGTGGCTTCCCCCATGATGCCACCATCGCGGGTACGGACTTCGCCACCCGCAATGATCACGCGGAAATCCGGCTTCGCCATCAACAAAATCGCGACATTCAGATTGTTGGTGACGATGCGCAGATTATTATGATTCAGCAACGCATGCGCTACCGCTTCCGGCGTGGTGCCGATATCGATAAACAGCGTCGCGCCATCCGGGATCTGGCTCGCGACGCGCTCAGCAATGCGCGCTTTCTCTGCCGACCACATCATTTTGCGGTCTTGCCACGCCGTGTTTTCGGAGCTGGAAGGCAGCGCCGCACCGCCATGATGGCGCTGAATTTTATTCTGATCGGCCAGATCGTTGAGATCGCGCCGGATAGTTTGCGGGCTCACCTCAAAGTGATCCACCAGCTCTTCCGTGCTGACATATCCCTGACGCCGGACCAGATCGATAATGGCGTCATGACGTTGCGTCTGCTTCACATCCCTCTCCTCGGCTTAACGCCGTTTTCTTCTTTGTTGTCTAACGACGCGCGATATTGCGCGTATCGACAAAGGCCATAGCAAGGCCCACCAGCAAACCAGTGACGTGGGCGGCATTGGCAATCGACAGGCCAAAGGCGCCGTACCAGCCAATAATCAGCCATACAATAGCGAAGCCCATCAAACCACGCTCCAGATAAATGCCACTTTCGGGATCGCGCTCGCCTCGCAACCAACAATATCCCATCAGCGCGTAGACCACACCGGACAATCCGCCGAAGAGTACGCCGCTAAACTTGGCCTGCATCCAACCGCTTAAAAGCGCGGAAATGAGCATAATCACAAACAGCTTTCCGCTGCCAATGCGCTTCTCAACTGCACCACCGAGATACCACCACCACATCAGATTGAACAAGATGTGCAGCAGTGAGAAATGCAGCAACGCATGGCTAAACCAGCGCCAGACCTGGAAATACTGTGAGGAGTCGGCCGGCCACGCCAGCCAGTCGAGTGCCACATCATCACCCACAATCTGCATCATGATAAACACCGCCACACAGGCGATCATGATGGTCATGGTGAGCGGGCCTGCGCGTTCACGAATGTTCGCCCAGATGTTGCTGCGCTCATAGCGTAAGCCCGATTCGGTGCTGCCGGTGTGCCAACTGGCGGCCTGATAACGCGGATGGTTGGGATCGCGAACGAACTGCGCAAGTTCGTTTTCGACCAGCGAAAGCTGCGTTTCATCATCCAGCATAATCACATAGTGACTTTCGCGCTCAATGCGCAGCGTGACGCCACGCGTGGCCATGTAATCGACAAATGCCTGCGCCATACGGGGATGGTTAAATTGGGTAATGCGCATCGTGCGTACTCTCCTTCCTTTTAGAGATCGGTTCAGACGCTGCCTGTTGCCACCTGCGCCGGAAAGGCAGCGCGCCACGCGTCAAAACCGCCATCAATGCTGTAGGTCGCGTTAAACCCTTGTCCTGAAAGGAATTGTGCTGCGCCTTTACTGCTGTTGCCGTGGTAGCACATCACCAGTACCGGCAAGTCGTGATTGGCCTGTGCAATAAAGTCAGCGAGGTTGTCGTTAGAAAGATGTAGCGAGCCCGTAGCATGGCCCATTGCAAAACTTTGCGGATCGCGGATGTCCACCAGCTGTGCGCCTTGTGCCAGGTGCTCGTTAGCCTGCTGAACCGTAATACATTCGAAGTTTTCCATGGTGTCTCTCATTAGGTCGTCACAATTAGCGCCTAGTTTAACCTGAGAAGCCGCCGCGATAACCTGACAAAAGTTAAGGCTATGGATTTTTTTCCTGCAGGAATGTTAGCTATATCACGCAAAAATGTTTTATTGAGTTAAGCGCTGGCATCAATGTTGGTTTCCGATTATCATTACGCTCGAAAACGAACATTTTAGAACTATTCCGAACATCGGAGGAGATAACGTGGAAACCAAAGACCTGATCGTGATCGGCGGCGGCATTAACGGAGCCGGCATTGCAGTGGACGCTGCAGGACGCGGACTGTCAGTGCTGATGCTGGAGGCGCGGGATTTGGCCTGTGCTACCTCCTCTAATAGCTCAAAGTTGATTCACGGTGGCTTGCGCTATCTGGAACATTACGAATTCCGCCTGGTGGGCGAAGCGTTGGCTGAACGCGAAGTGCTGCTGAAAATGGCACCGCATATTGCCTTCCCTATGCGCTTCCGCTTGCCGCACCGTCCGCACCTGCGTCCGGCGTGGATGATCCGTCTGGGCCTGTTTATGTACGATCGCCTTGGCAAACGTACCACTTTACCCGGCAGTAAAGGTCTGCGTTTTGGCGCGGAATCGGCCCTTAAGCCTGAAATCACGCGCGGATTCGAATATTCGGACTGCTGGGTGGACGATGCGCGCATGGTGGTGCTCAATGCACAAGAAGTGGTGAAGCAGGGTGGTGAAGTCCGCACCCGTACCCGCGTCAACCGCGCATGGCGCGAAGGCGGCTTGTGGATGGTGGAAGCCGAAGATATCGATACTGGCAAAACCTTTACCTGGCGCGCCAAAGGCCTGGTTAACGCAGCCGGCCCATGGGTAAAACAGCTGTTTGACGACGGTCTGAAGTTGAAATCGCCGTATGGCATTCGCTTGATCAAAGGCAGCCACATTGTGGTGCCGCGCGTACACCGCGAAAAGCAGGCCTATATCCTGCAAAACGAAGATAACCGTATCGTGTTTGTGATTCCGTGGATGGATGAATTCTCCATCATCGGCACCACTGACGTGGAGTACAAAGGCGATCCGAAAGATGTGAAGATTGATGACAACGAAATCAGCTATCTGCTGAAGGTGTTCAACGGACACTTCAAACAGCAGTTGAGCAAAGAGGACATTGTCTGGACTTACTCTGGCGTGCGTCCGCTGTGCGATGACGAATCGGATTCCCCGCAGGCGATCACCCGTGATTACACGCTGGATGTACATGACGACAACGGTCAGGCACCGCTGCTGTCCGTGTTTGGCGGCAAGCTGACCACCTACCGTAAGCTGGCCGAGCACGCGCTGGAAAAACTGGCCAAGTATTACCCGAATGCGGGTCCAGCCTGGACCAAAACGGCGGTGTTGCCGGGCGGTGATTTCTCCGGTTCACGTGAAGATTACGCCGCAGGTCTGCGTCGTCGTTATCCGTTTATCAGTGAAGGGATGGCGCGCCACTTCGCCCGGACTTACGGCAGCCGTACTGAAGTATTACTGGAAGGCGCAACCAGCCTGGCTGATCTGGGTGAGAACTTCGGCCATGAGTTTTACGAAGCCGAACTGCGTTACCTGGTGAAACACGAGTGGGTGCGCGAGTTGGATGATGCCATCTGGCGTCGTACCAAACAGGGCATGTGGTTGACGGAAGCAGAGCAGGCGCGCATTCGCGAATGGCTGGCGGCCAACGGTCAGAAACCGGCGCTGTCACTGGCATCGTAATAAAAAGGTCGCCATTTATGGCGACCCTACATATAGGGTGCGCATTGATGCGCACCGCATAAAAATGCACCTTTTCAGGTGCATTTTTTTATTACAGCCCGGTATTCTCACGAATATATTTACGTGCTTTCACCGCATATTCGAACGGATTAGCCAGCGCCGGATCCTGTTCTGCTTCAACCACCATCCAGCCTTTGTAGCCGTAATCGTCGAGGATTTTGAACACCGGTTTAAAATCAATCACACCATCGCCAGGCACAGTGAAGGTGCCTTTCTTCACGCCATCGAGGAACGAAAGCGACTTGGCGCGCACTTCGGCCACCACGCTGTCACGCACGTCTTTCAGATGCACATGGAAAATACGTGGCAGATATTTGGTCAGCACATCCAGCATCACCTGCTGTGAGCCTTCGGAATAGTAGATGTGGCCGGTGTCATACAGCAGGCCCACGTTGTCATTGGTCGATTCCATAAAGCGATCGATTTCAGCAGGTGTCTGAATGCCAGTGCCCATATGGTGATGCAGCGTCAAACGCATACCTTTCTTCGCCGCGATCTCAGCCAGTTCGTTATAACCTTCTGCCGTCAGACGCCACTCTTCATCAGTAAAGATCGGCTTCTGTTCCAGCACCGCCAGCGTGGTGCCCTGAATGCTTTTGCTCTGCTCTGAGCAGCCAATTACGCGCGCGCCCATCGCATGCAGGAAGTTCATGTGATTAGTGAACTCGTCGATGGTTTTCGCCTTGTCACCGTTTGCGAAGAAGGTGCTGAACCACGCGTTGCAGATTTGGATGCCGCGAATATCCAGCATCGGTTTCAACACCGCCGGATCTTTTGGGTATTTACTGCCCACTTCACTGCCGGTGAAACCCGCCAATGCCATTTCGCTCACTGTCTGCTGGAAGGTGTTTTCGCTGCCCAGCTCTGGCATGTCATCGTTGGTCCAGCCGATTGGCGCAATCGCCAGTTTTACGTTGTCTTTGTTCATTGCAAATCCCTGATTCTTTGAGAGAAGAGTAAGCTCAATTACTTCGCGTAAAATGCCGGGCGTGGCGGCATGGCAACGGCCTCAATCGCACCGCTGTTCTGTGCTTTCAGGCAGGCATCTGCCGCAACAGAAGCGGCGAAACCATCCCAGGCTGAAGGGCCGGAAAGTTGACCCGCTTTTACATCATTGATGAATGCCTGCAGCTCAACGTCGTAAGCTTCGATAAAGCGGTCTTTCCAGTCGGTCAGCAGGGCATTGCCGAGACGCGCGTTTTTGCGCGTTTGGATGGCAGAAGGCTCAGGCAGTTTGGCAATGCCCTCTTCGCCCACCACTTCACACTGAATGTCGTAGCCGTAAGCGCAGTTCACGAAGATCTCGACATCAATACGGATGCCTTTCTGCGTTTCAAACAGGACAATTTGTGGATCTTTCAGTTTGGCGTGTGATTTCGACGTGGTACGTGGGAAGACCACCTGAACGGTTTTGTAGTCGTCTTCTGTTAACCAGCGTAATACATCCAGCTCGTGGATCAGGGTATTGGTGATAGCCATGTCCGTGGTGTAATTCTCACCGACGCTCTGGTTACGGTGCGCACAGTGCAGCATCAGCGGCTCGCCGATTTCACCGTCGGTGATCACTTTCTTCAATGCACGGTAGCCCGCGTCGTAAGGACGCATAAAGCCCACCTGCACCAGACGCTTACCGTGTTTGATCTCAGCGTCAACGATGCGACGGCAACCTTCAGCGCTCAGCGCCAGCGGTTTCTCACAGAATACCGGTTTGCCTGCCGCGATCGCTGCCAGCGTAAACTCTTCATGGGTTGGATCCCATGAGGTGACCAACACCGCATCAACGTCAGGTGAGTTGATGACTTGGTGGCCATCCTGATACACCTCAGCGTCGATATTCAGACGTTGCAGCGCAGCACGCGCCCCTTCCACGTTGATATCTGAAACCGCCACCACTTTCGCGCCCTGCAATACGTTATTGCAGCGACGAATGTGTTCCTGGCCAATTGCACCGGTACCAATTACACCGAGTTTGAGCGTCATAGTTATACCTGTAGAGTCGGAGGGGTTGAATAAGGCCGACGGACGCCGGCCTAAAGAGTATTAGTACTTACGTGCTTGTTGGATGTGCACGTTAAGCTTGTCTGCCACTTCCTGCGTGCGCTCGGAGGTGGAGGTTTGCGCCACACCCACGTGCCACCAGCTGAAGTATTTGTGCACCATGGTTTTTGGCAGCACTTTGATGTCGAACAGCACTGAAACGGTTTGTTTCTGCGCATCAATCAAGGCGGCTTCTAACTGCGCCAGCGTGGTGATGCGATAGGTTTTGCAGCCGTAACCGCCCGCAATTGCGGCGAAGTCTACCGGGACAAAACCGCCATCCAGCTTGCCACCTTCCGGGTTACGGAAGCGGAACTCGGTGGTGAAGCTGTCCATGCCGTGTTCCATCTGCAGGTTGTTGATACAACCGTTGGTCATGTTATCCAGCAGCACCACGTTGATTTTTGCGCCTTCCTGGATTGAGGTCACCAGCTCGGAGTGCAACATCATGAAGGAGCCATCACCCACCATCACGTAGACTTCACGCTGCGGCTGCGCCAGCTTCACGCCCAGTGCAGCGTTGACTTCATAACCCATGCACGAGTAGCCATACTCAACGTGGTACGAGTTGTAATCTTTGGTGCGCCACACGCGCTGCAGGTCGCCCGGCAGACTGCCCGCTGCCGCCACAATTACTGCATCCTTTGGGAGCTGCTCGTTTAAGGTGCCCAGCACGCTACTCTGCGTCAGCACCGACTGGGTCAGGCGCTCGAACTCAGCAAACAGCGCTTCACGGTCGGCGTGGTCGGCGATTTCAGGAATGAAATCATCCGTGTTATAGGTGGCGGCATACACACGCTGCGTTTCTTTCAACAGCTTGCTTTGCGCCTGGTCAATCTGACCACCCCAATGGTTTTCGAAGCCTTTCAGACCACTTTCCAGCGCCGTCAGACCTTCGCGCGCATCGGCCAGCAGCTGCACCGCATCCAGTTTGTAGCTGTCAAAGTTGCTGACGTTGAGGTTTAGATAGCTCACCTCTGGATTCTGGAAAATCCATTTCGATGCCGTGGTGAAATCGGTGTAGCGCGTACCGATACCGATAACTAAGTCGGCCTCTTTCGCCAGCAGGTTAGCCGCCAGACAGCCGGTTTCACCCACTCCACCCACATTCAACGGATGATCAGATACGATGGTGCCTTTCCCCGCCTGCGTCTCTGCGAACGGAATGTTAAAGCGCTCGGCAAATTTCAGCAGCGCGTCACCCGCATCTGAATATTTCAGGCCACCACCGACAATAATCAGCGGCTTGTGCTTACGGGCAATTAACGCCAGCGCATCTTCCAACTGGGCAGCCGTCGGTAAGCGACGGTCCAGACGGTGTACGCGCTTCTGGAAGAAATATTCCGGGAAGTCCCAGGCTTCACCCTGTACATCCTGAGGCAAGGCGATGGTCACCGTGCCGGTTTCAGCAGGATCGGTCAGTACACGTAAGGCGTTGATACAGGCGGTCATCAGCTGTTCAGGACGACTGACGCGGTCCCAGTATTTGCTTACGGCACGGAAGGCGTCATTGGTGCTGATGCTAAGATCGTGACTCTGTTCAATCTGCTGCAACACCGGATCAGGCTGGCGCGTGGCAAACACATCGCCAGGCAGCAGCAGTAAAGGAATGCGGTTAGCCGTTGCGGTAGCGGCGGCGGTGATCATGTTCGCGGCACCCGGTCCTACCGATGAGGTACAGGCAATGATCTGACGACGCAGTGATTGCTTGGCAAAACCAATCGCCGCGTGGGCCATGCCCTGCTCATTTCGGCCCTGATGCACCACCAGATCGCCGCTGTCTTGCTCCAGCGCCTGTCCGAGTCCCAGCACATTGCCGTGACCGAAAATGGCGAAAATGCCTTTCACAAACTTGGTTTCAACGCCATCTACGTTCAGGTACTGATTATCAAGGAATTTCACCAGCGCCTGTGCCGTGGTAAGTCTGATTGTGCCCATATGCTTCTTCCTTTACATGCTGGTACCCAGGTGATGAGTACAACGCGGTTCGGGTTTCGCTGCCGTAAATGGCGCCCGCGGATAAGTGAAACGTGTGGCGATTATAAACAAATATTTTTTTCATTAAACACGATTACAGAAGAAACATTTCATTTTGCGATGGAGATCAAATTCAGCGATGAAACGTGGGATACGGGAGTAAAGATAAGGAAGAAAGTGGAACAGCATGCTGCCATTTAACCGGTATAACGAAATTTCATTTCACTTCAGTAGCTTCCTTTATTTCACGGCATTTTCCTGCGACCTGGCTCACAAGCCAGAGCATCCGTGAAACTCATGCTGTATGACCGGCCGAGACAGCGCATCAATCAGAGTTTTACCTGGCTCACAAAATCGCGATGGATGTTTCATTTCATATTGTATTTGGAATTTTTATTCCTCATACTGCCACCAAAGCCAATAAGGCACCTTGAGAACCCGGAAGCATAGCGCTCGATGTAGGGTGGCCTCGCCCGCAGTGTCTGCTTATCACAGAAGGAAACAATAGGTATGAGTACACAACAGAAGCGGCTTGATGTGATTTGTATCGGACGCATCGCCGTCGACCTCTACGGTCAGCAAATCGGATCACGCCTGGAAGATATGACCAGCTTCAATAAGTATCTGGGCGGCTCCTCCGGCAACGTGGCATATGGCACCGCGATTCAGGGTCTGAAATCGGCGATGCTGGCGCGCGTAGGGGATGAACACAACGGCCGTTTTCTGCGTGAAGAACTGCAGCGTGTCGGTTGCAACACCGACGGGCTGATTACGGATAAAAACCGCCTGACCGGCCTGGTGATCCTCGGTATTAAGGATGAAGACACCTTCCCGCTGATTTTCTACCGCGACAACTGCGCCGATATGGGCCTGGTGCCGGAAGACATTAATGAAGAATTTATCACCTCTTCTCGTGCCGTGGCCGTGACGGGTACGCATCTGTCACATCCTCAAACGCGTGCTGCGGTGCTGAAAGCGCTGGATATCGCCAAACGCAACGGGCTGCGTACCGCGCTGGATATTGATTACCGTCCCGTGCTGTGGGGGCTGACTTCACTGGGTGATGGCGAGACCCGTTTCGTTGAGTCCGGTGAAGTGACCAAACAGCTGCAGGAAGTGCTGCACTATTTCGATTTGGTGGTAGGAACGGAAGAAGAGTTCCATATCGCGGGCGGCAGCACCGATACGCTGACGGCGCTGAAAAATGTGCGTAAGGCGAGCAAAGCGACGCTGGTGTGCAAACGCGGTCCGTTGGGTTGCGTGGTGTTTGAAGGCGATATTCCAGATAGCTGGGAACAGACCAGGCTGCAAACCGGCGTGCGTGTCGAAGTTCTGAACGTACTGGGTGCCGGTGATGCCTTTATGTCAGGCCTGCTGCGTGGCTGGCTGAACGACGAGAGTTGGGAGCAGGCTTGCCGCTACGCCAACGCATGTGGTGCCTTGGTGGTTTCACGCCATGGCTGCGCCCCAGCGATGCCAACCAAAGAAGAGCTGGACGATTTCCTTAGCCGCGATAAAGACGTGAAACGTCCCGATCTTGATGCGCGTCTGAACCATTTGCATCGCGTCACCACGCGTAAACAGCAGTGGCCAGAGCTGAATGTGTTCGCGTTCGACCACCGTAAGCAGTTGGCTGACATGGCCCGTGAAGCTGGCGTCAGTGAAGATCTCATTCCGCAACTGAAAGTGCTGCTGTTGCAGGCTGCGCAGGAAGCGGCAAACGAAGCCGGTTTGAATGAAAAGAGCGGTATTCTCGCGGATACCACTTACGGTCAGAAGGCGCTGAACGCGATTACCGGCAAAAACTGGTGGATTGGTCGCCCAATCGAACTGCCAAGCTCCCGCCCACTGCGTTTGGAGCACGGTAATATCGGTTCGCAGCTGGTCGATTGGCCGGCAGAACACGTGGTGAAATGTCTGGTGTTCTACCATCCACACGACAGTGCCGAACTGCGTAAAGAGCAGGATGAACTGGTGCTCGATGTGTGGAACGGCTGTAATAAGAGCGGCCACGAATTGTTGCTGGAAGTGATTCTGCCGGAGAGTAATCCCGACCGTAATGAATCTTACTATTACGATATGCTGAGCCACTTCTACAGCCTCGGGATTCAGCCAGACTGGTGGAAATTGCCGCCGCTGTCCGCGGAAAGCTGGCAGTCAATCAGCGGGCTGATCGAACAAAACGATCCCCACTGCCGCGGCATTTTGCTGCTCGGCCTCGACGCGCCGGAAGAGAAACTGAAAGCCGGTTTCGCCGCCGCCGCACAGGCACCGTGGGTGAAAGGCTTTGCGGTGGGTCGCACCATCTTTGGTCAACCTTCACGCCAGTGGCTGAACGGCGAATTGGATGACAAAGCGCTGATTGAAACCGTGAAAGGCAATTATCTGCGATTGATTGGCTACTGGCGCGCAGCTCGCGGCTGACAGGTTGTTATCTTGATAGTGGCGCACCTTGGTGCGCCTGAAGGCGGCTGCAAAGCCGCCTCTTCTTTGGCTTCCCAACCTTCCCGTAATTAACCACCTTATTTTGTGAGGCATTTCATAAACCGATGAAATAAGCGTCACGAAAGCGTCAAACGAATGAAATTTTCCATCCATCTGGTACTATAGCGCTCATTATCCAGCCATATTTTCTTTTTTAGCGGGCCGAAGTAATGACCAATAATCCAACCCAATTAACCTTGTTACAGGACGATATCCGTCGTCGCTACGAGACGCTGAGTAAACGCCTGAAGCAAGTAGCTCGTTATATTCTTGATAACAGCAACAGTATCGCCTTCGACACCGTGGCTTCTATCGCGCAACAAGCTGATGTGCCGCCCTCCACGCTGATCCGCTTTGCCAATGCGTTTGGCTTCAGCGGCTTCAACGAAATGAAACAGGTTTTCCGTCAGCATCTGATGGAAGAGACCGTGAACTACACCGAGCGCGCACGCCTGTTCCGCCAGACAGCCACGGACGACAGCGCCAGCTCTCCTGAGAGCCCAGTTGAAATCCTTAACGTCTTCACCATGGTGAACAGCCAGGCATTGCAACAGTTGGCGATGCAGGTGAATCCTGACCAGCTGAATAAAGCCGTGAAGATGCTTAATGAAGCGGAAAACATCTACATTATTGGTCTGCGCCGTTCATTTAGCGTTGCATCTTATCTGGTGTATGCGTTGCGCCATCTGGAGCGCAGAGCCTTCCTGATTGACGGCCTCGGCGGCATGTTTACCGAGCAGTTGAGCATGGTGAACCCAAAAGACGTGGTGATTGCAATCAGCTACTCCCCGTATGCTCGTGAAGCGGTGGAATTAGTCGAGCTGGGTGCCAAACGTGGCGCACACCTCATCGCCATCACCGACAGCCAGGTGAGCCCGCTCGCCGCCTTCAGCGATGTGTGCTTTGTGGTGCGTGAAGCTCAGGTGGATGGCTTCCGTTCACAGGTTGCCTCTCTCTGCCTGGCGCAAACGCTGGCCGTCTCTTTAGCGCTGAATAACACCACTACCGGCGAGTGACTTAGCCGGGCGTGATGCATACAAAAGGGCAGCCATTTGGCTGCCCTTTTTACATCTGCGTCATACTGTGTCTGCCTGGTGCGCATCAATGCGCACCCACGGAAACGGCACAACGAGCAGGTTACTTGCTGCGCGGATACTGGTCGCTGTTCACCCAGGCGTGATCTTTCTCCCAGGTAAATTTCCACAGACGCACCGGACCGGCCATCACGTTCAGATAGTAGTTATCGTACCCCGCGATAGTGGCCACCGGGTGATAGCCACGCGGCACGGTCACGACATCGCGGTTATACGGCGCCATGCACTCATCGAGTGAACGGTCGTCGGTGTAAACGCGCTGCATGGCGAAGCCGGGTTCTGGATCGAAACGGTGATAATAGGTTTCTTCCAGATAGGTTTCGTCCGGGCTGGTTTTCTGGTCATGCTTATGGCTCGGGTACGAACTGGTCGCACCCTCGTCGGTATACACTTCCACCACCAGCAAACTATCGGCTTCTTTGTTGTCCGGCAGAATGTTGTGCACCAGGCGCTGGTTGCGCCCTTTGCCTCGATGCTCCACACCGACATCTTCCGGCGCAATCAAGCGCGCCGGTAGGTTACCCTTGCTCGGTGCATTACAGACAGCCAGCTCCAGATCGCTATCCGCGTAGACTTCCACTTCATCGTTGTGCGGCACGTAAACTGAGTAAGGCGGAATACGCTCGAACGGTGACAGACGTTTGCCGAGGTTCGGGAACTCCGCGTGACGGGTTTTCACCGACGCGAATCCGGCCACCAGCACCAGGCACAGCTCCTTATCGCCACTGCTCAGTTTCAGGCTTTGGCCCTTCTTCAGCAGATAGGCATCAAAACCGACGTACTCCCAGCCTGCACTTTCAGGCGTCACATGCTGAATACGACCGTTGCTGTCTGGCTGCTGCACTTTCGAAATCAGAGACATCCTCTTCCTCCTGTTTGCGCGAGATTAGCCCAGCGTTGGCATGCTGAACTCAGAAACCGTTTGCTGACCGCTCGGCCAACGCACAGTCGCCGTTTTCATGCGGGTGTAGAAGCGCACACCATCTGGACCATGCACATTCAGGGCACCAAACACCGAACGTTTCCAGCCGCCGAAGCTGTGGAAGGCCATTGGCACCGGCACCGGTACGTTGACACCCACCATGCCCGCTTCCACGTTCTGGACGAATTCACGTGCAGTATGGCCGTTGCTGGTGAAGATCGCGCTGCCGTTACCGAATTCATGGCTATTCACCAGTTTCAGTGCGCTATCGAAATCCGTCGCACGCATGATGCTCAACACCGGTCCGAAGATCTCTTCGCGCCAGATCACCATGTCAGGCGTCACGTTATCAAACAGGGTACCGCCAACGTAGTAACCTTCTTCATGGCCAGCCACTTTGATACCACGGCCATCCACCACCAGTTTCGCGCCTTCAGCTTCACCTTTGTCGATGTAGCCCAGCACTTTCTTCTGGTGCGCCGCAGAAACCACCGGCCCCATTTCGTTCTCTTCAGTCCCTTTCTGGATGCCAGGACCCACGCGCAACGCTTTGATCAGCGGCGTTAAACGCGCGATCAGTTTGTCTGCAGTGTCGTTGCCTACGGCAACCACTACAGGCAACGCCATGCAGCGTTCGCCAGCTGAGCCAAACGCGCCGCCCATAATGGCATTCACGGTGGCATCCAGATCGGCATCTGGCATCACGATAGCGTGGTTTTTCGCCGCACCAAACGCCTGAACACGTTTACCGTGGGCGCTGGCGGTTTTGTAGATGTGCTCAGCCACACCGGAAGAACCGACGAAGCTCACCGCTGCAATGCGCGGATCTTTGTACAGCTGTTCGGCATCTTCGTTGGAAGAGTGCACCACGTTGAACACGCCATCTGGCAGGCCCGCTTCTTTCAGCAGTTCCGCCATACGTACAGAGGCTGATGGGTCCAGCGCCGGTGGCTTCAGGATAAAGGTGTTACCGCAGGCCAGTGCGATAGGGAACATCCACAATGGCACCATTGCCGGGAAGTTGAATGGGGTGATACCGGCGACGACGCCCACCGGCTGCATCAGCGAGTAGCTGTCAACACCCGTTCCCACGCTTGGGGAGTTCTCACCTTTGATCAGGTGCGGAATACCGCAGGCAAACTCGATGACTTCGATACCGCGCGTCAGCTCGCCTAGCGCATCTGACCACACTTTTCCGTGCTCAGAGACAATCAGCGCAGCCAGCTCATCACGGTGTTTTTCCATCAGAGCTTTGAAGTTGAACATCACGCGGGCACGACGCAGCGGTGCAGTCTTCGACCATTCAGGGAACGCAGCGTGAGCGATTTCAATCGCTTTTTCGACTTCAGCAGAGGTGCTCTGGGTGAGTTCACGCACTACTTTGCCGGTGGCCGGATCGTATACCGGAATAGTTTCATTGCTGGCGCTGTGGGTAATCTTGCCGCCGATAAAGTTTCCTACGATAGTCATGTCGTTGCCTCTTTGATGTGAAGTTCCCTGCAGGCAGTCGATTAACACCGCAACGCCACCTGATCAGGCAATACGAAAAGCGTGCTATGAAGCTATTACAATGAAATAAATTTTTCAAATACTTCTTTTTGGAAAATTTCCTTTTAGCGGCATGGATCGCATTTTTTCTCTCTACGCTGCCATACGGGCGCAAACCCTGTTCCACAGGCGCTAAGCCCACCGACTCCTCCGCGAATGCTAACCCTCTGTGACAACACTGATTCCCCCGAAATCACGCCAGCCTGATACTACGCGAAACGAAATATGAAATTTTTGCGAGGGAGATCCAATATCTGATATTTCATAATTCACTAACAATGAAATAAATGTTCTCTTTGCAGCATCTTACCCGCATACTCTTACAGGAGCCGAATATGGCCATCGATCCAACCCGTTTCTGTATCAACCGTAAAATTGCGCCGGCCCTCTCGATTGAGGCCTTCTTCCAGTTGGTACAACGTCTGGGATTGAGCAAAGTCGAGCTGCGCAATGACATGACTGGCGGCAAAGTCACCGACGACCTGAGCGCATCCCAACTGCGGGCGTTGGCGGACAAGTACCATATTGAGATCGAGACCATTAACGCGCTTTATCCGTTCAACCGTCCTGATGAAGCGTTACTGGCGAAAGCCACGGCCCTGTTGCAAGAGGCGAAAGCCATTGGCGCTAAAGCGCTGGTGATGTGCCCATTGAATGAAGGCATCGCGATTTCGCCGGAACAGACACAGGAAGCGATGCAAAAGCTGGCGCCGCTGTTTGCTGAATATGGCATTCAAGGCTACGTGGAACCCTTGGGTTTCCCGGTGAGTTCGCTGCGTTCTGCGGTACTGACACAGAAATTAATCGCCCAGGCAGAGGTGCCGTTCAAACTGCTGCTGGATACGTTCCATCATCATTTGTATGAGAACGCTGAACAAGAATTTCCGCAGGAAATTGACGTAAACCGTATTGGTCTGGTGCATCTCTCTGGCGTGGAGGATACCCGCCCAACAGCAGAGTTGACCGATGAAGAACGCATTATGCTCAGCGACAGCGATGTGCTGAACAGCGTGGCGCAGGTGAAACGCCTGGAGATGCTCGGCTACAAAGGCATCTATGCATTTGAGCCGTTCTCGTCTGAGCTGGAAAAATGGGGCGCGAAAGAGATAGAACGCGAAATTCGCCGCAGCATTGAGTTGCTGCAAGCCTGAAACGAACCCTTATCTGTGTCTAAAACAAGACACTTTTGTTAGTGTTGGCCTCGGTCGGAGGCCTTTTTTTCATCCTCGTCTTGGTGTACCTAAATGCGCACCCTACGAAGATTTGTAGGGGCGCCATTTATGGCGACCAAACTACGCTCATTGTGCAACATTACGCATTCTCTTTAATCTCCACCCTCGCCTCCTCTGGCATGCGCTTCATCATGCGCAGTGTGCAAAACAGCGCTAAACACACCAGCAACGCGGTCAGCAGATACACCAGAGACACGCCGGCATAACTCATGATGAAACCCGCGATCGGTCCGGTGATACCCAGCGACAAATCCATAAACGCGGTGTAGGTCGCCAGTGCGCTGCCTTGGTTTTGCTGCGGCACCACTTTCACCGCCACCACGCCAATCGCCGGGAACACCAGCGAGAAACCCGCGCCTGTCAGGAAGGCACCCATCTTCGCCATCCAGGGATCGAAGGACCCAGCCACCAAAAACAGCCCCACCGCTTCCACCGCAAAGCAGATACTGGCCACGCGCAGGCCACCGAGCTTGTTAATTGAGTTGGGAAACAGCAGCCGCGTGCCGACAAAGGCCGCGCTGAACAACGTCAGTGCAAAGGCGGCACCATCCCAGCCTTTATCTTGATAAAACAGGGTGATAAAGGTGGCGATCACACCAAAGCCCGCCGAACCCATCGCCAGAATCAGGCCAAAACCGTAGATTTTCCCCAGCACATCGCGAAACGGCAGCGGTTTGGCTTTGCTGCCTTTGACCGGCGCACGCGGCAGAGCCAGCACAATTGCCAGCACACAGATGGCAATAATAATGCCAGAGAGCAGCAGCAAACCACCGCTGCGGAAGATCACTACGCCAAGTGGTGCACCAATCGCCATCGCGCCGTAAGTCACGATGCCGTTCCACGAAATCACCCGGCCAATGTGCAGCGAGCCCACGCGCGCCACGCCCCACAATGAGGTACCGGTGCCGGAGAAGCTCTGCCCGACGCCGAGGATCACACGCCCCAGACAGAGCAAAATCAGACTGAGCACGCCCTGACCTTCAGTGAGCGCGGAGAGCAAAATACAGATGCCGCTGATCAAGCAGCCCACCAATCCCAGCACCACCACTTTTTTCGGCCCCCACATGTCCGCATATCGACCGGCATGGGGACGGCTTAGCAGCGTGGCAATGTATTGCAGGCTGATAACCAGCCCCGCCCAGAAAGCGCTGTAACCCAATCCATCATGGACATAGCCGGGCAGTACAGCCAGCGGCAAGCCGATAGTCAGATAGCTGGCAAAGTTGAATTTGACGATAGAGAGGATCAGGAGATTAAGGCGAAGTCGGCCGTGTTCAGGGGCGGCGGCAGGCTGGTCAGGCATGAGTGATTGCGCTCGTGGGTGACGGAATTTTTGTATAGGAGACTAACTATACGCCTTTTCACGCGCGGTGCATCCGCAGAACGCCCTAATTTTTGGTCATCATTTCGTCATAACGCCCTCGTAAACTCGCCCGCAACGAAATCCCAAAGAGGATATACCCGTCATTCTTCACGTTGTCGCCTCGCTACAGCGCGAAGAATTTAGGGTATTGAGGAAATGTTATGACGCCCCTGATCTGCTGTCAGGCGCGCGCGCTTCAGTGCCACTCCTTTACCGGAGGTGGTCTGTGAAGCATGCCGTGCCTATCGAACTGAAAAACCTCAGATGGTCGGTGAACAACCTGACTATTCTGCACGATCTCTCCCTGACCATTCCCGCAGGCGAAATTCTTGCGCTGCTCGGCCCGAGCGGCTGTGGCAAAAGCACGCTATTGAAACTGCTGGCAGGCTTGCTGCAACCCACCGCAGGAGAGCTGTGGATTGGCGATCGCTGTGTTGCTTCTGCGCGTCACTGTGATGCCCCAGAAATGCGTAACCTCGGTATGGTGTTCCAGGATTACGCTCTGTGGCCGCACATGACCGTGGTGCAGAACGTGGCGTTTCCGCTGCGCATGCGCGGAATAAAAAAAGCCGCCGCCCAGCAACAGGCCGATGCCGCGCTCGCGCAGGTCGGTCTCGCCGATTTCGGCGATCGTAAACCAGCGTTGCTCTCGGGCGGACAGCAGCAGCGCGTGGCCCTGGCCCGCGCCCTGGTGGCC
>NZ_BBOC01000010.1:0-84510 GCF_001485335.1 Type-D symbiont of Plautia stali
CATCCATAAACACCACCTGATTAGCCACCTCACGGGCAAAGCCCATTTCGTGCGTGACCACCAGCATGGTAGTGCCCTCTTTTGCCAGCTGACGCATCACCGCCAGCACTTCACCGACCATTTCCGGATCCAGCGCTGACGTTGGCTCGTCGAACAGCATCAGTTTCGGTTTCATTGCCAGTGCACGGGCAATCGCCACCCGCTGCTGCTGCCCACCGGATAACGATTGCGGATAGTCATGCGCCTTGTGCGCCAACCCAACCCGATCCAGCAGTGCCATGGCCTCTTCACTGGCTTCACGTTTCGGACGCAGCAAAACACGGCAGGGTCCTTCGATGATGTTCTCCAGCGCGGTTTTGTGCGGGAACAAGTTGAAGCGCTGGAACACCATGCCGGTTTGCAGGCGCTGACGTGCAATCTGCTTGTCGCTCAGTGCATGTAACTTGTTGCCGGCAATGCGATAACCCGCCAGTTCGTTGTCAACCCAGATTCCGCCTTGATCGACCTTCTCCAACTGATTGATGCAGCGTAAAAAGGTGCTCTTACCCGATCCCGATGGGCCGAGGATGCACATCACCTCGCCGTAATTGACCTCAAGGCTGACATCCTTCAAGGCGTGGAACTGGTCGAAATATTTGTTCACCTTGACGGCGCGCACGATGTTTCTCATGTCTCACTCCCAATTACTGACGCTGGCGATGGCCGCGTGAGAAGTAGCGTTCCAACTGGCTCTGACCAAATGACAGCACGGTCACCACAATCAGGTACCAGATGCCCGCCACGAACAGCAGTTCCATCACGCGCGCATTGGCGAAGTAGATGGTTTGCGTGTTGTAGAGCAGTTCCGAGTACTGGATCATGCTCGCCAGACTGGTGGTCTTGATCATGCTGATGAATTCGTTACCCACGGGCGGCAGTATCACGCGCATCGCCTGTGGCAAAATAATGCGCTGCAGCGCTTGCAGACGTGGCATCCCGATGGCTTTTGCGGCTTCGTATTGCCCGGTATCCACCGACAGCAAACCGGCACGCACCACTTCCGAGGTGTAAGCCCCTTGGTTGATACTCAGGCCCAGCAACGCCGCCAGAAAGGGCGTCATGATGGTGACGGTTTGCACGCTGAACACGCCGGGAATGCTGATAGTGGGAAACACCAGCGCGAGGTTGAACCACAGCAGAAGTTGCAGAATCAGCGGCGTGCCGCGGAAGATCCAGGCGTAGCCCACCGCGATGTAGTGCAGCACCGGGTTCGGCGACATATACATGATCGAGGTGATCACCCCGAACAACACGCCCAGCCCCATTGCCAGCACGGACATGATCAAGGTGTTAACCACACCGTTGAGGATGGCCTGCGCGGTAAAGAACTGGCCAACAAACGACCATTCGATATTGCCGTGTGCGAAGGCATTCACCAGCAACCCTAGCAAGATCAGGATGACGACGGAGGCGGTGATACGGCCGTAGTAACGACGCGGCACCACCTGATAGCGGTCAAGATCGTAGTGCATCTGCTCGCGACTGTTATTCAGGCTGGGTTCTACCGGGGTGGATTGCGACATAGATGACTCCTCAGGCACGCGGGCCAGCGTAATCTTCGGTCCAGCGCTGCTGGTCCTGCATCAGGGTTTGCAGGCGGGCCAGTTGCTCGCGCACACGTGCTGGAGCGGTGCCGCCGTAGCCACTGCGGGCCGCCAGCGCTGCTTCTAACGTCAATGCACTGCGCACATCCGGCGTTAAACGCGCATCCACCGCCTGCAACTGCGTATCACTCAGATCGGACAAGCCACAATTTTCCTGCTCGCACAGCTGTACCAGTTGACCGGTGATTTCATGCGCTTCACGGAACGGCACGCCGCGCATCGCCAGCCAGTCGGCCACTTCGGTCGCCAGCGTGAAGCCATCGGGTGCCTGATCGCGCATCACATCGGTGTTGAATTTCAACGTCGACATCATGCCCGCCATCGCTGGCAGTACCAGCAGCAGCGTGTCTACGGCATCAATCACGTTGCGCTTGTCATCACTGAGATCGCGGTTGTAGGAGAGTGGCATGGCTTTCATGGTGGTGAGCAGCGCCATCAGGTTGCCGACCAAACGGCCTGAGCGACCACGTGTCAGCTCAGCAATATCGGGGTTTTTCTTCTGCGGCATGATTGAGCTACCGGTGGCGTAGCTGTCGTGCAACTCGACCCAGCGGAACTGGCGAGAGGCCCACATGCACACCTCTTCGCACAGACGCGACAGGTTGATGCCGATCATGCTGGTGACAAACAGGAATTCTGCGGCGTAATCGCGGCTGGCGACGGCATCAATCGAGTTCTCACAAGGTGCCAGGTAAGCGAGGTCGGCAGCTGCCTGTTCTGGCTGGCGCGCAATTGCCGATCCCGCCATCGCTGCGGCACCCAATGGGCAGCGTGCGCTACGGCGATCCCAGTCCTGCATACGTTCGATATCACGAGAGAACGATTGCGCATGCGCCAGCAGTTGATGGCCGAAGACAATAGGCTGGGCTTGCTGTAAATGGGTGAAGCCCGGTGCGACGCTCTCGGTGTGTTGCGCGGCTTGCTCAACCAGCGATTGTTGCAATGCCAGTAGCGCCGTGACCACCTTGCGACCGTTATCGCGCAGGTAGAGGCGTAAATCGTTAACGGTTTGATCGTTGCGTGAACGGCCAGCACGCAGTTTACCGCCCAGTGGCCCTAAACGCTCGGTTAGCGCGCGTTCGATAAAGGTATGCACGTCTTCATCCGCCGCGATGGGATGCAGATTTCCCGCACGGTAATCCGCATCCAGCGCGTCTATCGCCGTCAGCATGGTGCTCAGTTCGTCGGTGCTCAGCAGATCACCGCGTGCCAGTTCACGTGCATGTGCCCGGCAGCCCGCCAGATCGTAAGGTGCCAAGGCAAAGTAATAATCCGGGCTACGTGAGAGCGCGGTTAAACTGGCCGCTGGTGCCGCTTTAAAACGCGCGCCCCATAACAGTTCGGCATTATCAGACATGCTATTTCCCCTTACAGATAATCTTCAGCGATATGAAAAAGATATGGATATCTCAGCAGCGATAATAAAAACTTATTTCATTGCCAAGCTGGTAAATACGTCATATTTCAGGTTCACTGTACTTTCACCGCAATTATTCCGGAGTTGAATAGCAAAGATGGAAAGTAAAGTTTCCCAGTCAGGAAACAATGTGAATAATCGCGGCGATAATGCGGTTCTGGCACTGAGTAATATCGACTTAAAATTACTGCGGGTATTTAAGTGCGTGGTGGAAGCCGGTGGATTAACTGCAGCCAGTCACGAATTGAATATTGGTCTGGCGGCGATCAGCAAACAAGTTTCCGATCTGGAGATTCGCCTCGGCATGACGTTGTGCAGCCGTGGGCGCGAAGGTTTTGAGCTGACGCAGTACGGTATCAACGTCTATCAGGCCACGCTTGAACTGTTTGTCTCGCTGAATCTGTTCCGTGAGCGCCTGCACAACAGCCGTAATGAGTTGCTGGGTGATATCGCCATTTGTGTGGTGGATAACACGATCACCGACCCGCAATCGCCGGTCACCGATGCGGTGCAGCAACTGCACCAGAATGCACCAAAAGTACAGATTCGATTACAGACCGCGCAATTAGATGATATTGAGCGCGGTATCAGTGAAGGGCGTTTTCATTGCGGCATCGCCCCTGTTTATGAAATGAAAAATGATTTTGATTACTTCCCACTTTATAAAGAATATTCAAAATTATATTGCTCCATGTCACATCCTTTATATTCTGGCTCTTGTGATAAAAAAGTATCAGTGGAAACATTACGTGAGCAGAAGATTATTAATCATTTATATGTCACCCCGCGTGATGACCGCCGCATCATTCCGTTGCAGGACAGCGGTGCTCAGGCCGTGCAGGTTGAATCTGTCGCGATGCTGATTTTAACCGGTCACTTTATTGGTTATTTGCCGGAGCATTATGCCGCGCCCTTTATTGCACGCGGTCAGCTCTGTGAGTTGGGTGATGAATCAGTGCGGCGTGAAAATCCCTTCTGCCTGCTGATTAAGAAAGGCCGGAAAATTAATCCGATTATCCGGCTGTTTATGCAGGCATTGGGGCTGGGTGAGGCAGCTGGCGCGCACTGAGATGGTGCAGATCACTGCGGTCTGACCCTCTCAACCCGTTATTTGACCCACTTATACATCACCGTCGTTGCATCCAGAGCCCCTTCGGTCGACTCCGCATAATAGGGAATCGATCCCGCGATTTGCCATGCCATCGATAAATAGAGATCGGTTGCCACGTCGCCGCTGCGCGTATCCAGTACCAGCAGCGTTTTACCCTGCCCTGTGGCCAACTGCTCGGCGTGCTGCATCAAGCGACGGGCAATCCCCTGGCGCCGGGCATCAGGGTGCACCAGCAGTTTGCTGATCTCCGCGCGGTGGCGTCCATTCGGCATCGCACTGAATCCCACCATCACCGTTGCCACGATCACGCCCTGCTGCCAGGCCACCAGCAGTTGATTATCGCCGCTGGCCAGGCTGAAGATCTTATCCTGCCAAAAGCGCTCCATCGCACCACGATCGGCTGCATCAATAAATCCCACGCTGGCGCCGTCTGCCACGCACCCTTGCAACACATCGGTTAACGCCGCCAACAGAGGTTGGGCTTGCGTCGCGCTTAATTGTTCGATCTCAATCATGGCTTACACACCACCAAAAGGTAACGCGCGCCCCCTTCAGGATGCGCTTCAAAGGAGGATTTCCCCGTGAGATGGAAGCGCAGGCAGTCACCCGCCTGTAAAGTCCAACGCTGTTCATCCATGGTGAACGTCAACTCGCCAGATTGCAGCCAGATGTGTTGTTCCAGTCCCTGCACCGGGGGCGCGTTGTACTCAATACGCGCACCGGGCTGTAGCACGCACTCCACCACTTCGGCTTTGAACTGGCTGGCAGGTGGCGACACGCTGCGACGCTGATAGCCGCTGGCTTCATCGTGCCAGACCGTCTGGTCGCTGGCTTTCAACAGCAGCGCCGACTCTTCTTCCACTTCACTCAGCAAACGCGACATGGTTAAGCCGTAAGCCACACACAGTCGGTTAAGCAAAGCGGCTGTCGGGCTGGTTTCGGCGCGTTCAATGCGCGACAATGAGGCACGACTGATGCCTGTCGCCATTGCCAACTCGTCTAACGACCAGCCACGTTGTACCCGCAACTCGGCCAGTCGGGCGGCCAGTCGGTCTTCCGTATTTAACACAGACATCGTCACCTCTCATTTATGGGAATTAAATCTCACACTTGAGATAAGACCTGAAATCGTGCACTGGGTCAAGTTGTACAGGAACAAAAGAGTTGTACAACCCAAGCGTGACGGTTAAGGTGTTGTAATGCAGGTCAGAATTTTTGAGGACGCTATGGCCTTATACAGTATCGGTGATGTTGCCGAGCGCTGTGGAATCAACCCGGTAACACTGCGCGCCTGGCAGCGCCGTTACGGTTTACTTAAACCCCAGCGCACCGAAGGCGGACATCGTCAGTTTGATGACGAAGATGTTCAGCGTATTGAAGAGATCAAACGCTGGATAGAGAGTGGTGTGCCTGTCGGTAAGGTCAAAGCCTTACTGGAAGGCGAAACCGTGAATGCGCATGATGGCTGGAGCGCGCTGCAGGAAGAGTTAATGGGCGTGCTGCGACATGTTCGCCCCGCCAAATTACGCACCAAAATCGCCACGATTGGCCGCGAACATCCAGTGGATGCGTTGATCGATCACATTTTTGTGCCTGTGCGTCAACGCCTTGGTCTCGACCAAAACACCGCGCGCACCATGTGCAGCCTGTTGGATGGTGCGTTGATAGATTACGTGACCTTTTGCCTGGCCAGTGGACGGAAAAAAGCCGGCAAAGATGCGTTAATGATTGGCTGGGGTGTCGAAGATCGCACACGCATCTGGCTGGAAGCCTGGCGCTTATCGCAACAGGGTTGGCGCATGGATGTGTTAGCCGAACCGCTGGATATGCCACGCCCTGAGCTTTTTCCCGGCCAAAATCTGTTTATCTGGACAGGTAAAAAGCCGACGCGCCGTCAGTTAGAGCAGTTTGAACACTGGCAGGCGCAAGGATTTTCCATCCACATCCACGATCCCGCTTAACGAAAAATCGCACACTCGGCCTTTGCCTCGCCGGGTGTGCGCGCTATCATGCCGCACTCCATGACTTTACTCAGGTTTCCATTATGAACTGGAATAAAATTTTCATCGGCACCCTGTTTGCCGTGATGGCCATTGGCGGCATGGGCGGCATGATGTTGGTTGGTTACAGCCTTATCCTTCCCAGCCACTGAGTGTTCTCTGCACGCGCTCTAATACGCGATCGCAGATTAACGCCAGTAACGCCACCAGCACGGCCCCCTGAATGACATAGGCGGTGTTAAAGCCGCTGAGTCCGATGATCACCGGCGAGCCTAAACTCTCCGCGCCCACGGTAGACGCAATGGTCGCCGTGCCGATGTTGATCATCACCGAAGTACGCACTCCGGCCATGATCACCGGAGCCGCCAGCGCCAGTTCAATCTGCCACAGACGTTGCCAGGGCCCCATGCCCAGCCCGATAGCGATTTCGCGATTGCTGGCCGGCACGCTGTCTAATCCCGCTAACGTGCCCTGCAGAATGGGTAGCAGTCCGTAAAGGAACAGTGCCATGATCGCGGGCGTCGCGCCAAAACCCATCACCGGCACCGCAATCGCCAACACCGCCACCGGTGGAAAGGTTTGCCCGGCTGCTGCTAACGTCTCCAGTAGCGGACGAAAAGCCCGTCCGGCGCGACGCGTGGCAAATACCGCACAGCCGACCCCGACCACCAGCGCCAGCATGCTGCCACTCAACACCAATGAAAGATGTGCCAACGCCAACTGCCAAAAACTCTCCTGCTGATACAGCGGCCGATCCAGTTGCGGGAACCAGTGGGCGAACAGCGGTCCACTGTGCGGTAATCCCCACAGCAGCAGCAAAAACGCGGCCAGCAACCAGTAGAGTGGATCGCGCAACAGACGCATTACCCCGCCTCCCGCTGGCGTAGCAGATCGCTGAAATGCAGCACACCAAGCGGCTGCTGATGTTGATCCACCACCGGCAACTTATCTGTGCGTCGGGCGATAAATTGCGACAACGCTTCACGCAGCGTGAGTGCCGCAGCAATCGGTTCGCCCTCCAGCCACTCTCCTCGCCGAGCCGCACTGCCTGCGCGTCCCAACGCGAGCAATCGCACGCCCAACTCACTGCGGCCAAAGAAGGCACGCGCGAAATCATTGGCCGGCTGCGTCAACAGTTCGATGGGTTTGCCCTGCTGAACAATCTCTCCACCGTCCATCAGCACCAACCGATCGGCCAGCGTGAGGGCTTCATCAATGTCATGCGTCACCAGCACCACGGTTCGCCCCGAGAGCTTCTGAATACGCAGCATCTCCTGCTGCAGTGCCTGACGATTCACCGGGTCGAGTGCACCAAAGGGTTCATCCATCAATAACAGTTCCGGATCGGCGGCCAGCGCACGCGCTACCCCGACTCGCTGTTGCTGTCCGCCAGAGAGTTGATGCGGAAACCGTGATGCCAGATGCGCGTCCAGATTCAACAATGCCAGCAACTCCTCCACGCGCTGATTAATTTTCGCCTGCGGCCAGCCCAGTAAAGCGGGCACGGTGGCGATATTTTTCGCCACATTCCAGTGAGGGAACAGCCCAATAGACTGGATGGCATAACCGATACGGCGGCGTAAGGCGCGCGCATCCATACGCTCAATGGCTTCCCCGTTGAACCGGATCTCACCGCTGTCATGTTCCACCAGCCGGTTAATCATCTTCAGGGTGGTGGATTTGCCCGAGCCGGACGTGCCAATTAATACGGTAAAACTGCCTTTCTCAATATGCAGCGTCAGATCTCGCACCGCCGTTTTGCCAGCAAACACTTTGCTGACCTGGTGAAATTCAATCATGTGACCTCTCCAACAGTGCCGACAGTAAACGCAATGCGGCATCAAACATCACCGCCAGCGCCACCACCGGAATCACGCCCAGCAAGACCAAATCCAGTGCGCTACTCAGTAATCCCTGAAACAGAATCGCGCCAAATCCTCCGGCACCAATCAGCGCTGCCACCACCGCCAGCCCCACGGTTTGCACCACCACCACGCGCAAACCCGATAGCCACACCGGCAGCGCCAGCGGCAGTTCTGCATGCCAGAATTGTTGCAGCGCACTCATCCCCATACCGCGCGCGGTTTCACGCACCTCTTGTGGCACTTGCTGTAATCCGGCCACCACGCTGCGCACCAACGGCAATAGCGCATAGAGCACCAAAGCGATCAGCGCCGGGGCGGTGCCAATTCCGCTGATACCCCAGCTCGCCAGCACCGGGAAGGCAGAAGCCAAACCGGCTAACGGCGCGATCAGCAGACCAAAAAGTGCAACAGAAGGAATGGTTTGAATCAGGTTTAACACGCTGAAGGCGGCACTTTGCCAGTGTGGCCGTCGGGCAATCACCAACCCTAGCGGTACACCAAGCATTAATGTCGGCAGTAGCGTGCCACCCAACAGCAGCAGATGCTGGCTAAAGGCCGCATCAAACACCGACTTACGGTTGGCGTACTCTTTTAACAGAGATAAGTGATCGAGGTGCCCGCTGAGCAACAATACCAGCGGCACCAGCCAGATTTGCAGATTCAGCAGAATGCGCCAGGGCGTGCTGGCAGCCAGTTGGCGGATGACCTCAGCCGCCAGGAGTAACGCCAGCGCGGCGGCACACCATAAACCACTGCCCAACGCGGTACGCGCCAGCGGACTGCCGCCATTCGCCAGGGCGCTCGCGGCATGCCCGGCGATACCCACCAACAACGCCAGCATGACTTCAGCTGCCAGCATGGCCACAAGCAGAGGGTAACGATGCGGCTGGCACCACAATCCCAGCCATAGCACCAGCAACGGCAGCAGCAACCACCAGGATTGCGCTACCTGCCACAGCATCAGCGGCTGCCCCGAGACCAGACGATTCGCCGCAAAGCTCAGCAACGGCAGTGCAAACAGGGCGAGCGTGATCAGCAGTGTAAGCACCAGCAGCACCGGCTGCTGGCGCGGTCTAAGCAACAGAGGCGGCACTGCTTACAGCAACTTATTCTGCTGCAACCACTGCTGCGCGACCTGGCCGGCATCCTGACCTTCAACCGCAATCTGCGCGTTTAATTGTTG
This sequence comes from Type-D symbiont of Plautia stali, assembly GCF_001485335.1. NCBI lineage: Bacteria > Pseudomonadati > Pseudomonadota > Gammaproteobacteria > Enterobacterales > Enterobacteriaceae > Type-D symbiont of Plautia stali. Next base: position 9,220 of record NZ_BBOC01000010.1, read on the forward strand.
CAAGGTCTTCTCATCCAGCTTGCTAAACACCGGCTGCAGCCAGTTGGCGATATCTGGATACTGTTGTAGCACGCTGGCGCGAATCACCGGCGTCGGTGCATAGATCGGTTGCACACCTTTAGGATCGTTCAGGGTTTGCAGACCCAGCGCCGCCACCGGACCATCGGTGCCATACGCCATCGCCGCATTGACGCCCGACGTTTGCTGCGCCGCCGCTTTGATGGTCACCGCGGTATCCCCGCCCGCCAGCGACAATAGCTGCGATTGATCCAGCTTGAAGTTATAGGCTTTTTCAAAGGCGGGCAGTGCGTCACTGCGTTCGATAAATTCCGCGGACGCGGCCAGCTTGAAAGTGCCGCCTTTTTTCAGGTAAGCACTGAGGTCGTCGAGGGAGTGAAGATTGTTTTTCTGCGCCACATCGCCACGCACCGCAATCGTCCAGGTGTTGTTGGCTGGGGCGGGTGTCAGCCAGACCAGATGGTTTTTATCGGCATCGAGCTTTTTCACTTTCTCGTAGCCCTGTTGTGCATTCTTCCAGGCGGCGTCTTTCTCATCGTTGAAGAAAAATGCGCCGTTACCGGTGTATTCCGGATAGATATCCAGTTCACCCGCCGTAATCGCGCCGCGCACCACTTGGGTAGTGCCGAGCTGGATTTTGTTGACGGTTTTCACTCCGTGTTTGTCCAGAACCTGCAGGATAATGTTCCCCAGCAGCGAACCTTCGGTATCGATTTTCGATCCCACCTTGACCGGATCAGCAGCGTTAGCCGCGCCCACACTCATCGCTAACGCGATCATCCCCAATAAACCCTGCTTAATCATGCCGCTTTCCTCTGCTTATGTTTCGCTGTGTGACTATCAAGCGTAGCCTGGCGAAACCAGATGGGGGTGGTCAAGCCGCGCAGTTCGAGCTTTTTCTGCTATGAATTGCGCATTGTTTATAACCGTAACGAAGGACTTATAACCAAATGGAATTTTTAAAGCGTTGACTGGGGATTATTCTCATAGGCCCACTCTTTACAATAAAATACATAACATCATGTCCGACTTAGCTTCTCCGGCGCACGTCGCGCTGGCAGGGAATACGCCATCAGGCGAAACAAAATGGATTCGCAGCGCGGCTGACGTGTCGAATCTTGTCAATAACAGCAATGAATCGCGCAGTAACGCGCGCATTGTGGTCGCTATCGCGCTGGGCGGCGTGTTTCTTGATGCGTACGACCTCGGCGCACTGGCCTTTGGCATCAAAGACGTCACGCGCGAATTTAATCTCACCCCCACCGGCACCGGTATGGTGGCCTCGGCCATCACTTTCGGCGCGATTGTCGGCGCCCTGATCGGCGGTTATCTCACGGATAAAATCGGCCGCTACCGCGTCTTTATGGCGGATATGTTCTTCTTCGTGGTCGCTGCGCTGGCCTGCGCCTTTGCGCCGAACGAATATGTGTTAGGCGGTGCGCGCTTCGTGATGGGGTTGGGGGTCGGCATTGATTTGCCGGTGGCGATGGCGTTTCTGGCGGAGTTTTCCAAACTGCGCGGACAGGGCAATAAGGCGGCCAGTGTGGCGATGTGGTGCCCCACCTGGTATGCGGCAATCAGTATTTCCTATCTGCTGGTGTTACTGCTGTATGCGGTGCTGCCGGAGAGTCACACCGACTGGCTGTGGCGTTTGATTCTTGGTTTTGGCGCGGTTCCCGCGTTGTTGATCATCGCGATTCGCAGCCGTTATATGAGTGAATCTCCGGTCTGGGCGGCGAATCAGGGCAACCTGCAGGGGGCAGCACAGATCCTGCAACGCTCCTACAACATCAACGCGCAGGTGGCGGATGATGCCGATTTAACCCAGGCCAAACCGGTACGCAAGGCCAGCTGGCGCAACTATGGCGCGCTGCTTCAGGGTGTCTATCGACGCCGGACGATTTTAGCCACGGTGACCTCTATTGCTTCATCGTTCGCCTATAACGCGGTGGCGTTTGGCCTGCCGGTGATCATTTCGAGTTTCTTCGCCCAATCGATGCTGACCACCATTCTGGTGTCGCTGGCGCTCAACCTGCTGTTTGCGTTTGTCGGCGGATTGCTGGCCGTGCGTCTGGTGCCGCGTCTCGGTGCCTGGAAGATGTCAGTGGCGGGATATAGCTGCCAGTGTATTGCACTGCTCGGACTGGCTTTGATTGGCCGTCCTGAAGGCGGTGAACAGGCCGCCGTTGCCATCGCCATGCTGGCGCTGTTCCTGTTTGGTCAGGGATTTGGGCCGGGCTCGCACACCATGACGTTCGCTTCACTGAGCTATCCGGCTTCACTGCGTGGCGTCGGCGTTGGCTTTAACCAGACGCTGATGCGCGGCAGTTCCACCGTGTCGCTGTTTGTTTTCCCGCTACTGGTCGCCGCATTTGGCACTGGGGTATTTTGGGTGATCTTCCTTGCTCCGTTGATCGGATTGCTGGCTCTGCTGGCGATTCGCTGGGAACCCTCAGGCTACGATGTCGATGCGGAAGACTTTAGCTAGAATGACGACGCCCCATGCATGGGGCGTTTTTTTATGCAGTCAGGCGGAAGTCGCCAAGGGTATTGGGGATGCGTGGGAAGGTGTGCAGGAACCAAGGCGTAAACTGCTCAGGATCATCCTGCATTTCCTGCTGAATCTGCGCAATCGAGCGATAGCACCAGGCATCCGCTTCTTCCGGATTGAGTTGCGGCTCAACATCGCTGATGGCGAAGAACACATGACCGTATTCGTGCTCGGTTAAACCATTGCTGAGCGGCAGGTTGTAGCTCAATTCGAATACAGGGGTCAGCGCTAACTGCATACCCATCTCTTCACGCAAGCGACGTTCTGCGGCATCGCGCGTCGACTCCTGTGGGTAAGGATGACCACAACAGGTGTTGCTCCACAAGCCACCACAGTGATATTTGCCGTTTGCACGGCGCTGCAGCAGCAGTTCATGGCGCGAATTGAACACGTAGACCGTCACCGCACGATGCAGTAATCCTTTCTCATGTACTTCCAGCTTTTCCATCTTGCCGGTGGGACGATCGAGGTGGTCGACGAGAATAACTTCAATGGCGGGCATGACAACTCCTTCGGAAAATTCTCAGCTATTGTACACAACCTCTGAGCCTGAATCTGAGGAAATCGCGCACATTCCGTGCGCTGGCGCGATGAAGATAAGCTTAGCAGCCATAAGGCAAATAGCGGAAAATTTGCAACGATGCGCCAGGTGTGCGCACAGGATCGTTGTAGGGTCACCATTTATGGCTTAATGCTCGTCAGTTAAGAACTCAGGCTGCTTATTGATAAGTGGCCTGTCTTTTCAGTGCGGGCTCTGCCGCCACTACTGCCCCCTCTGGGCCGTCCTCGCGCCGCTAAAGCGGTACCTTCGACTTCCACGTCGTGCCGGACGGACCGTTCGCGGATGACCATCCATGGTCGGCCGCGAACTGCCCCACGCCTCCCCGCGTGGGGCTCCTGGCACAACGTAAAAGTCTCAGCGCTGCGGATAACCCAGAGGGGGCAGCAGAGGCGTCATAGCCTCAGACAATGTGCCCTTTTTAACAAGTCGCACTGAAGCTAATGAGCCGGCTGGGGTCGCATCGGGGCAGGCATCCGCAGCGCTGAACGGCGTGAGTATGCCAGGAGAGCCCGCAGGACGCGGGCGAAAGGTGGCGCTGGAACATGGATGTTCCATCGGCACCGGTCCGTAAGGCAGACGAATGAAGTGAAGGTACCGCGTAGCGGCGTGAGGACCGCCTGCCCCGGTGCGACCCCAGACGGCGTTATCGTCTGTCGCTTAACTGACAAGCACTACGCCATTTATGGCGACCCAAAAGCGCTTGATTAAGCAGCATGATGCCCTGCTTTATGTCCCTACTCTTTTAATTTAACGCTCTGAATGATCACCGGCTCACTGGTTGTTTTCTTATGCCCCGCCCCCCACACCTCGTCATAGGAATATCCGGTGAGGTCTTTAATCACCACGCGGGTTTCTGCATCGCAGTGCGCGGGGGCGCCGCCCAACTTGCGGCGCGCCACTTCTTTGATCAACAACTTGTGGCTACGCTGGGTCAACTTGAACTTAAAGGTCAGCCAGAAACTCACCGCCAGCAATGCGCTGGTGACGAACACCATTAGCCCGACAATCGCATGAATGGCACTCTCAGGTTGTGCGCCATTGCCCTTCACGAATCCGCTCTCTTGCAGCACGATGCCGATCATAAAGATGGCGATGGCAACCGAGCTTTTACGCGTCAGCACCATCACGCCCGCGAAAATGCCTTCGCGTCGTTTGCAGGTCACCATCTCATCGATATCCGGTATAAAGCTGTAAATATTCCACGGGATGTAAAACAGCCCTGCACGCACAATCCCGAGGAAGAGAAATAGCGTGCTGAACAGCAGCGTCGGTATCTGCCACTGCCACAAATAGACAGCAAACAGCAGAACGAAGATGGCGGTGATACTGAGATAGCAGATCCTCAGCGCATTAGAAGGCGTCATGTTATATCGCCCTAGCAACATCATAAAAATAAAGGTGCCGGGGATAGACATAAACATCATATTACTCAGTAGCAGTGAGGCTAATGAAGCATCCTGCTTGAGACCGTAAATCACGAAATAGGTAAAGACCGCCAAAAAGGCGTCCATCGCGGTAAATGAGCAGATATAGATCAGCAAATGCTGGCGAAACGCTTTGATTTTGAATGACGACGCCAAATCCACAAACAGAAATTTAAGGTGCGAACCCAAACTGCCACTTCGTGCGGATCGTTGCGCGACATCCTCCTCCGGTTGAATATCCTTTGCCTCCCAGGTGGTCAGCCAGGTAATAAACACGGCGATGCAATAAATTACCGAGAAAATCACCCCGGTCAGGGTAAAGGTGATGGCATTGTCTTTACCGGTGTAGGACATGATCACCCCCGGCACAGAAACCGCGAGGAAACTGCCAAGCGCGGAGAACATCAGGCGAACACCGGAAAGACGGGTACGCTCACTGAAGCGATTGGTCATCTCGGATGACAGGGTTTCCCACGGCACCAGTATCATCGCTGAGAGCAATTCAATCGTAAGATAGGTGCCCAGATAATACCAGTAGCCCATATCCGTCACCCAGAGTGCGCCATACAGCAGCATTAACGGTGAGGAGATCAAAATAAAGAAGCGGCGGCGACCAAATTTACGCCCCAGCCAGGTATTGCCGAAATTATCGGTGATATAACCCATAATCGGACTTAATATCGCGTCGATCACGCGGGCAATAGCAAATATCGAACCGGCTTCAAATACCGATAATCCGCAGTAGGTGGTATAGAAAAACAGCAGCCAGGTACCAATCACCGCAAAGGCACCGCCGCCAAATAAGTCAGTTAATCCGTAGCCTATTGCTACACCATAACCGACGCGACGTTCTGTAGGTTTAACCATCGATCCGATTCCTGTTCTGGTAGGGGTGTAATAACGGCAAGGTGCAATGCCCTGCCGCTGTTGTTATCAACAGAATTGGAAATCAACGTAAAAAGGGAGGCGTTATCCCGCGTTGGCTAACATCTGCGCCTTAACGCACAACTCCGCGGCTTTAAACGCATGCTGCTGGGTCATGGCGTGTTCGGTGCGATGAATGCAGTCTTTAATCAGTTGCCCGAAGAAGGGAAAACCCACTTCGCCTGACACGGCATAGCGGAATTCCCCCTCTTTATTCACCAGGTACACCACATCCTGCTCGCCACGTGTCAGGTCGGTATATTTACGAATCTCGATATAACCGTCGGTGCCGAGCAGCGTCATACGACCATCGCCCCAGGTGGATAAGCCGTCTGGCGTGAACCAGTCGCAGCGGAAATAGCCGGTCGCGCCGTTCTCTCCGGCCAGCATGGCATCACCAAAGTCTTCAAATTGCGGATGTTGCGGATGGCGGAAATTGCGCACCTGGCTGGCCACGACGGTGGCATCACTGTTGCCGGTGTAATAGAGGAATTGTTCAATCTGATGACTTCCGATATCGCACAGAATGCCGCCGAAATAACGACGTTGATAGAACCAGTCTGGCCGTCCAGTGCCTTCACGGTGTGGGCCGGTGCCCAGTGTTTGTACCACCTGACCGATAGCCCCGCTTTCCACCAGCTGTCCGGCGAACACCGCGCTCTCAACGTGTAAACGTTCGCTGTAATAAACCGCATACTTGCGCCCGGTTTTGGCGCACATCGCTTTCGCATCTTCCAGCTGTTCAAGACTGGTGAGCGGCGCTTTGTCGGTAAAGTAATCTTTGCCTGCCGCCATCACCTTCAGCCCCAGTGCACAGCGTTGTGACGGGATCGCCGCCCCCGCCACCAGCTGAACCTGCGGGTCCGCCAGCAGCGTTTCCAGCGAGTCTGCCACCTGCACCTGCGGATATTGCTGCACAAACTTATCCACTTTGGCGGGATCGGGATCAAACACCCATTTCAGCGTGGCGCCGGCTTCGGTTAAACCATTGCACATGCCGTAAATGTGGCCGTGATCGAGCCCTGCCGCTGCGATCACGAATTCCCCCGGCTGCACCACCGGCTGCGGTTTGCCTTGCGGCGCGTAGTTCATGCCATCCTGCTTATTCATGGTTGTGTCCTCACGCAAAGTTTTTGCCCAGTGGGATATCATCGACGTCGGCAAAATTGTCCACCGAAGCCTGTTTTTCATAGAAGTGCGGCGCATGGGCGATCAGCCCGCCGGTGCGATAGAAGGCGTCATCCTTCGGGATTGGCAAGGAGACAGTGCTTTTGGTGATAGCCGATTTATAAATGGCGGTGATCAGCTCCAGCGATCGCTTACCCTGCTCGCCATCAATCAGCGGTGCCCGTTGTTGTTCGATGGCGGAGAAGAAGTCATCCACCTGTCCTGCATGTAACGTCCATTTCAGCGGTGGCGTATCCGCATGGAAACGTTCTAGCTCACTCTCCAGCGCCTGGTTGTTCTCTTTCTCAGGGAAACCGTTCTCAGCCGCCTGCATAGCCACCGCTTTCCACGGAGCAGAGAGTCGCGCTTTTTCACCCTGCAGCACGATTTTCTGATCTTCACCGTGATGCACAACCGAAGCGGTGAGTTGTGCCAGGGTGCCGTTGGGATAACGGAAAATAGCCGCGCTGAGATCCTCAACTTCGGCATTGTCGTGCGCCACGTTGCCGATCATGGCGACCACTTCACTCGGCGCGCCGAGCATCCACTGCATAGCATCGATATGGTGTACCGCATGGTTGAGGGTGCAGCCGCCGCTCTCTTTTTCCCAGGTACCGCGCCACCACAAGTCATAGTAGGCGTGACCACGCCACCAAAAGGAGTCCACTTGTGCATGACAAATTTTGCCCGCCAGCCCGGAATCCACGGCCGCCTTCAGCCGCCAGAAAGCGTCAGTGAAGCGGTTCTGTGCCACCACCGACAATATTTTCCCGCTGGCTTTTTGCGCGGCGATCATTGCATCGCACTCCTCCAGCGAGGCCGCCATCGGTTTTTCACACAGCACATGTTTCCCGGCCTGCAGCGCCGCAATCGTGTTCTCCGCATGGACGTAGGGCGGCGTGCAGACATCCACCACGTCAATGTCAGCCCCTTCAGCCAACATCTCCTGGTGATCGCGATAAACACGCACATCGTGCAGGCCGTAACGCTGCAATTTCTCGCGCGCTTTTTCCGGATACACATCCGCTACCGCGACAATTTTGCCGCGCTCAGGAAACTGCAAAAATGCCTGGATATGTGAATTGGCAATATTGCCCATGCCCACTATCGCAATTTTTAACATCGTGATTCTCCGCCTGTGACCGCTATTGAGGTGTCTGCGAGGAACATAAAAAAGCACGGCGGAGGGGACAAACTGTTTTTGTGAGAATGCTCGCAGAGCGGTGCGGATGTTTGTGAACCAAATGTAAAACAGTATTAATATCAGTCCACTGCGTCTGCAAAAATTTGCAAAAATTGATTGGGATGGGGATCACATTATGGCTGGCAAGCTCAAAATGGACGAAATTTCAGCAATAACCGGCTACTCGGTTAGCACCGTTTCGCGCGTATTGAGCGGGAAATCCTACACCAGCGATAAGGCACGTGATGCCATCGTAAATTGCGCACGTCGGCTCGGCGTCTTACACGAAATGATGAGTGGCCGGCTGCTGATCAATGGCATTGTGGTGTTTGCGCCCGCCCGCACCTTTACCCCGCGCGGGGACCACTTCTATCTCGAAGTGACACGCGGCATCGCCGAGGCCTGTGCATCACACGATGTGCATATCAGCTACTGTCCGCTGGAGGAGCAACGCGCCGATGTGAAGCTGTTTCTGGAGAAAGCCGGCGCAAAAAATATCAGCGCCATCATCATTATCGGCACCGACGATCAAGCCATTTTCAGCCTCGCGGCATCGCTGGATAAGCCCTGTGTATTGATCAACTCGCGGGATAAAGATATGAGGCTGGATGCGGTCTCTCCCGATCATCGCGCAATTGGTTTTAGCGCTATGCAGCATCTGTTTGAACAGGGCCATCGTCGCGTATTGACCGTGACCTGTCTGCGCCGTGAGACACTGTTTCTGCGGCTGGAAGGAATCAAAGACGCCTATCGCCACTTTCATATGCCGTTTAATTCGCAGCATGATTTGATCGTGATTGAGGCTTACTCATCCCAAGACACCGAAGCTGCCTTACATCGATGGTTGGATGCGCATCCTCGTGAACAGTGGCCAGATGTGATTCTGCCCGGCGGTAAAGGGATCATTACTGGCGTACAAAAGGCATTGCTGTCACGCGGTTTACGCGTGCCCGAGGATATGTCGCTGATGACCACCGATCTGGCGAGCCGCCTGGAGGGATCACCTGAAATGCCGATTACGGGATTCGCCGTGCCCTGCCGCGAATTGGGTTATGAGGCGATACAGTTGATCCAGAACCGCCTCAATCGCCCGCAGTCATCAATCTACAATTTGCTGTTGCAGGGGAAATTGGTGGATCGCGGCACCGTCGCCAATGCCACACGCCATGCGGCGCGTGAAGAGATTCGGAACGCGTTTACGTGATATTGGCACGGGGCGATGATTAACATCGCCCCGCCCCCCCTTACCAGCTTAAAGCTCTGCACCACCAATTCCAGCTGCACGCTCTGCTCTTCCATCGCATGGGCCGCAGCGGAGACCTGCTCCACCAGTGCAGCGTTCTGCTGCGTGCTGCCATCCAGTTGCGTGATCGCCACGTTAACCTGCTCGATCCCCATGCTCTGTTCGCGGCTGGCAGACATGATTTCGCTCATCAGCGTTGTCACACTGCTAACGCCTTGCATCAGCTCATCCATGGTCTGTCCGGCCTGCTCAACCAGCTGACTACCGGTATCGATGTTGGCCACCGACTCCTCAATCAGCTTCTTAATTTCGCGCGCGGAGTTAGCCGAACGCTGGGCCAGATTACGCACTTCCGACGCCACCACGGCAAAGCCACGCCCCTGCTCACCCGCGCGCGCCGCTTCAACTGCAGCATTCAGTGCGAGGATATTGGTCTGGAAGGCAATGCTGTCAATCACACTGATAATATCCACCACCTTGCGTGATGAGTGGTTGATCGCGCCCATGGTGCTGACCACCTGGCGCACCACGTCGGTACCCCGCGCGGCCACCTGCGAGGCACCGTCTGCCAGCTGATTAGCATGCGTGGCGTTATCGGCGTTCTGACGCACGGTCCCGGTCAACTCCTCCATCGAAGCTGCCGTTTGCACAATCGAGCTGGCCTGCGATTCGGTGCGTGCAGACAAATCCGCATTACCGCTGGCGATTTCACGCGAGGCGGCGGTGATGGCTAAAGCACTGTCGCCGACCTGACGCATCAATCCCTGCAGATACGCAATGAACTGGTTAAAACTCTCCGCCACCGCATTGAATTCCGGGCTATTGCTGGCAGGTAAGCGCTGGGTGAGATCGGCGCCGCCCGTTGAAAGCGCTTCAATGTTGCGATGCAACAGACTCAGGCGTTTCATCATCGCGCGCACGAAACCGAGCAGCACCAGCAGCAGAATAACTGCCAGTGGGATCTGCACCAGGCCAAGCCGCGTCAGCATGCTGTGTGTTTGCGCGTCCAGCAGGCTGGAAGGCACATCGCTGGCGAGATACCACGGACTGCCCGCAATCGCCTGCAGGAACAAGGTGTGTTCACCATCTTCACCTTTGAAAGTCGTTTGGGTTGGCTGTGTTCCCGCCTGCGCCAGTAAACCTTTCAACGCAGACGCCATTGGCAACTGGGTATCGGACAGGTTTTCCAGCTTCGGCGTGCCGTCCAGCAGCGCGGCGTTACCCACCACTTTGCCATCGGCTTCCACGATCAGCACACGTCCCTTAATCGCATCACCCATCTGTTTTGCCAGCTGGTTAAAGAAGCCGAGTGTGACGTCGATAGTCGCCACTCCCCACACCGTGCCATCACGATAAATCGCCATGGCGCAGTTGGTGCGTGGCTGCGGGCTGGCAGCATCCTGGTAGGCTTTCGCCCAGGCACACTGCCCTTTTGCTGCCGCCATACCGTCTTTGTACCAGGGTTGTTCCCAGTATTTATCCGCCGCATCAGAGTTCCAGTATGTGTTGACCTGCAACTGATTGCTGGCATTGCGCGCAAAGAATGAACTGTCCTTCTCTTTCGCGGGATCGCGACGATTGGGCAGTGGCCAGATACCGCCACCAAAAACGTTGCTGTCTTGGTATTGGTTCACCAACGCAGGCAGTAAGGTGTCGATGGCGGCGCTGTCCATCACGCCAGCCGCCTCCGTGATCGCGCGCTGTTGTGCCTGCACACGGTTCATCTGTTCAACGATGCGCCCGGCCAGACCATCAACTTCATAGCGGACCAAACGGCTTTCGTTTTGACTCAGTTGCGGAGCAATAAACTGATTGATCACCACCACGGTAACCAGCATCAGGACCACGAAAAATGCGACCAACGTCGCGGTAAAACGAGATTGTGTAGTTTTTAACATCGATGTGCCCTTACCCTGGTTGGCGAGTTGCCTGATCGAGGTTAACGGCGTGTTAAAGCGGAACTTGAGGTGAGGCAGATCACAAAAATGCAAATAGTTGATTTAGGTGATCATTAGGTTGGTGACTAACGCTGCGCTTAGTCGGTGGAATGAGGAATTTGTGTCGCTTCCAATTGTAGGCCGCCCGTGCCGACAGAGGGCGTGCCAAGGCACGCCCCTACAAAGTTCAAATAGACTTCATTGAGAAGATGGGGAATCCACCACTTCCTGACGCGGTCGGAACACGTGATTATTCCCGTCAGCCTGTAAACGCTGCAGCAACTGCTGGCCGCCGCGTTCATCAGACTGGGCAAACTGGCGTTCTGCTTCAGTGATCGGCGTGGCCCACAGCAAATTGGGGCGATCGCCATCACGCTTTGGCAAACGGAATTGTGCCGCTTCCGGTGCCAGGTCATTCGCCAGCAGGAAACTCTCAAAGCCTACTGGCGCCACTTCGGATGCCAGCGTATGCCCTTCGCCAATCCACGTCAGGCGCGCCCATGGTAGGTGGGCGAACTCTGCCAGCGCACTCGCCATCTGTACAGCATTGGCTTCCGTCATCACTTCGCCATCCACTGCCATCGCTAATTCCACGCGGCGATACTGCGGTGCCAGCTCATCAAACAGATAATCCACTTGCGGCATCGGACGGATCGCCATACCAAGGGTGAGAAAATACCAAACGCCATTGTGCCAGTGCTGAGAAATCGCCATCGGCGGCCAGTTGCCCTGGTCGATGGCGTAATACTTCACCGACTCGCCAAACTGCGCCTGATAGCACTGCATCACATCGCGCTGCACGCTGTCCCACAGCTGGCCATCATGCCAGTCTCGCCAGAAATGGCGCTGTTGCTCGGCGCGCGCATAGTAATCATTGGTGGAAGCAGAGCCGAGGGGTGCGGTAAGGCGATTCTCTTTGATGCAGCCCGCAGAGAAGCTGACCTGCTTGTCCTGATAGAGGCTCCAGCCGGGGATCACCGCCAGCAACTGGCCGTAATACCAGAGCGCGGCACCGTCATCGCTCGGCTCCCACAGGATTTGTAAACCAGCAGGATCGAGCATTGGCTCCGCTTCCAGCGTACGGCAATATTCCGCACTGAGCAGCGGTGCAATGCCCTGCTCCATCGCTTCACGATCTTCGCGCGCCGGGGCGGGCAACAGGTTGCGCAGCCAGCAACCGCGCACGGCATACTGGCTGCGAAACAGATCGTTCGGCCAGATATAGAAATAGGCGGTACGCGCATCCTGTTCGACGATGGCAGTAAGTGTATTTTGCTGATTAGGCACCTCAGCAATCAGAGGTTGGTGTGTCATAACGCCTCGACAAAGCCTTGAGGGATCCATTTTCCCTGAGAATAGAGCAGGATCGACACTCGCACCACGTGACACAAGGGTAAAACTCTCAAAGTGCTAACAGAAATCTTGAGAGATGCTAATGAATAGCAACAGATTACACTTTTAGACATCACATTAATTCGTGATTCTTTTGCCGTCTCGCATGCTATTGTCAGCGCATTAACCCTTGTGGAATGGCCGATATGGTGCTGCAAAATCTCGATTTGAATCTGCGTGACGTTGTCATATTCGCGATTTTGGTGTGGCTGTTTATTCGCTACACGTGGGTGATGTCGGCGTTAACCATTTTGCTGGGTGGCGTCGCACTGCTGGTGTTGTTACCGATTGATATCTATTACAGTTTGCTGCCGCTGGCACTGATAGGATTGGGACTGGGCATGTTGTTGCATCATTATCAGCAGCGCCAACTGACCTTAAAACGCGAAGCCCGCACACCGCGTACCTACACCAAAAAGCAGGATGAGCTTCACCTGTAACCCTCAGCGCCCCATGCGTTGCATCGCACGGGCGTAAGCACCGCGCTGAATTGACCAACGCAGCAGTCCGGCAATCACGGCAATCTCTTTATCTACCCGCCACTGAGTGAAGCGACCAATCGGATGCTGAATCTGCTGTTGCGCCCAGTCCGGTAATAGCCCCATACCCGCTTTTAACATCACTTCCATGGCCGGTTTCGCCTGCCACGAAGGTGCAGGAGCGTTGATCAGCAGTTGCATCACTTCTCGCGTGCGTTCATCACAGATCAGTTCTGGACGCATCGCCTGCAGATAATCCTCCACCGCCTTAACACTTTTTGGCACCTGTTGCGCCCCGAGCGCCTCCGCAATCAGCGCGGCTTCATGGTAGTAACGATCCTGATCGGCGTGGCTGAGATGCGGATTTTTGTAGCGCAGATGCGCCGCGAGGAAGCGGCTGGTTTCCGCCACGTGTACCCAAGTGAGCAGATGCGGATCGCTGGCGGCATAGGGTTGGCCCGCATTATCAATGCCGGTAACCCGCAGATGAATACGTTTGACGCGTTCAATCAGAATGTTGGCATCCACCGTATTGCCGAAGGTGGTCACGGCAATAAACTGGCTGGTGCGACGCAGGCGTCCCAGCATGTCCTGGCGGAAGTTAGAGTGATCCCACACCCCTGCCAGCGCGGCCGGATGCAGCATTTGCAGCATCAACGCGCTGATACCGCCACACAACATCGAGGGAAAGTCGCCGTGTACACGCCAGATAACATGATCCGGCCCAAACAAGCCAGGATCGCCAGGCGGTTGCGAGATATCAAATTCGTTAAGTGACAGACCGTTAAGGCGAAAGACTTGCTGTTCGATGCGTTTGCGCAGGTTCATGGTGATTGGTGGTTGTGCCCGTTGGCAGGAATGGCTGAGGTATATCATATACTGCGATGTGTAGCGGCGCGATTCATCGCGCGATAAATCGCGCCGCTACAGGAGGTGCAAACTGTTAATGATTATAAATAATCAAACTGGCCATCTTCAGTCCGCACGGAATCCAGGCCAATCATCACGTTGAATTTGCCCGGTTCGGCGACGAGCTGCATTTTCTGGTTCCAGAATTTCAATGCATCCACATCAATCTTAAAGCTCACGGTCTGCGATTCGCCCGCTTTCAGCATAATGCGCTTGAAGCCACGCAGCTCCTGCACCGGACGACTAATGCTGGCAACCGGATCGTTAAGATACATCTGCACCACCGTCGCGCCATCACGCTTGCCGGTGTTGGTCACCGTGACGCTGGCTTCTACCATGCCGTTACGCGGCATGGTTTTGGCGGACATCTTCACAGGCGACACCGTAAAGGTGGTGTAGCTCAAACCATAACCGAACGGATAAAGCGGACCGTTCACCGCATCGTAATAGTGCGACGTGTACTTGTTAGGCTTGGCGAAATTATACGGGCGACCGGTTGGCAAGTGGTTGTAGTAAATCGGCAACTGGCCCACTGAACGCGGGAAGGACATCGGCAACTTGCCCGATGGGTTATAGTCGCCAAACAGCACGTCAGCGATGGCATTGCCGCCTTCGGTGCCGCTAAACCAGGTCTCTACCATCGCATCCGCGATACGATCTTCATTCACCACCGTCAACGGACGGCCGTTCATCAGCACAATCACCAACGGCTTGCCGGTGGCTTTCAGCGCTGCCAGCAGCTTTTGCTGGCTTGGCGGGATGACCAAATCGCTGCGGCTGGAGGCTTCATGCGCCATACCCTGCGCTTCACCGACGGCGGCCACCACCACATCGGCTTTCTTCGCCTGAGCAACGGCTTCATCAATCAATTCCTGTGGCGAACGTTTGTCGACGCTGACCGCCTGCTCATACAGGTTGAGAAAGTCCTGAATGCCTTTGTTGTCGGTGATGTTGGCACCCTTGGCATACAGCAAGGTGCCTTTGCCTGCCATCGCATTCTTCATGCCTTGCAACAGAGGGATGGATTGCTTAGCCACGCCCGCCGCTGACCAGCTGCCCATAATGTCGCGCTGGCTATCCGCTAACGGGCCGACCAGCGCCACGGTTGCGCCTTTCTTCAGTGGCAGCGTTTCATGCCAGTTTTTCAGCAGCACGATACTTTTACGCGCCACGTCACGCGCTTCAGCACGATGCAGTCGGCTCTCGGCGTTGGTGTCCTGCGGGTCGCTGCCTTTCGGGCCTAAATGACTGTAAGGATCGTTAAACAGTCCCATGTCATATTTGACGTTCAGCACGTGACGCGCGGCATCATCAATCTCCGCCATACTCACGGCACCGCTTTTCACCAGGCCAGGCAGATATTTGCTGTAGTACTCGTCGCTCATGCTCATATCGATGCCAGATTTCAGCGCAATACGCACCGCGTCCTGTGGGTCGCTGGCCACACCGTGTTTCAGCAGTTCTTTGATGGCGCCGTGGTCACTAATGGTGATGCCCTTGAACTTCCATTCCCCGCGCAGCAGGTCTTTCAGCAACCAGCTATCCGCCGTTGCAGGTGTCCCGTTCAGTGAGTTGAGCGCCACCATTACCCCGCCGCTACCGGCATCCAGTGACGCTTTGTAGGGTGGCAGATAGTCCTGGAATAAGCGCTGTGGGCTCATGTCCACGGTGTTGTAATCACGACCCCCTTCTACCGCACCATAGGCCGCAAAGTGCTTGACGCTGGTCATGATCGAATAACGGTCGGCGGCGCTTTTACCCTGCATCGCTTTCACCATGGCGCTGCCCATCTGCGCGCTCAG
This sequence comes from Type-D symbiont of Plautia stali, assembly GCF_001485335.1. NCBI lineage: Bacteria > Pseudomonadati > Pseudomonadota > Gammaproteobacteria > Enterobacterales > Enterobacteriaceae > Type-D symbiont of Plautia stali. The sequence goes on from NZ_BBOC01000010.1 coordinate 24,811, forward strand.
GAAGGTGTCTTCGCCAAAACCTTCGGACACACGGCCCCAACGTGGCTCACGCGACACATCCACCATCGGTGCCCACGTCATGTTCAGGCCATCGTCGGCGGCCTCATAGGCTGAAATACGGCCGACTTCGCCAATCGCATCCAGATCCCAGCTGGCCGCCAGGCCGAGTGGAATAGGGAAAATAGTGCGTTGACCGTGCACCACATCGTAGGCGAAGAACAGGGGAATTTTCAGGCGGCTGAGTTGCATCACCTGGTCCTGCATCACACGGATATCGGGCCGCGTGACGGTATTAAAAATGGCACCGACCTGGCCGTGCTGAATCATGTCGCGCACCGCCTCTTTGGGCGTATCCGGTCCCACACTGATCAGGCGCATCTGCCCAATTTTTTCATCGAGGGTCATTTTGCTGAGCAGCTGATTCACAAAGGTGTCACGCGCTTGTTCAGTCATTGGATGGGGGCCAAACAGCTCATCTGCGAAGGCAGGTTGCATGGCAAGGGAAACAGCGAGGCTAACAGAGTAAATCCATTTCATCAGGTCGGGTTCTCTTAAGTAACTACGTAATATACCCAAAATAATTCGAGTTTCAGGAAGGCGGCAAGTGCATGAATCCTCAGGAGCTTACACAAGTAAGTGACTGAGGTGAATGCACGTAGCCAACGCACCTGCAATTTGAAGTTTGAAGGGGTATACCCAAAATAATTCGAGTTGCAGGAAGGCGGCAAGTGCATGAATCCTCAGGAGCTTACTGAAGTAAGTGACTGAGGTGAATGCACGTAGCCAACGCACCTGCAACTTGAAGTATGAAGGGTAGGCAGTGTGCCACAAGATGAGGATAGCAGGTAGCAACCGATGTCACACCGCGACCATGCGGTTGGCGCATGCTACAGTAGAAACGCAACGTTAACGACAAGGACAGGTTCATGAATAACAACACCTCACACCCTACACTGCTTGCTGAGCTGCGCCGCCTGGTCGGACCTTCACACCTGTTAACCGAAGCGGAGCAGACCGCGCGCTACCGTAAAGGCTTTCGTTCAGGCGAGGGCGATGCGCTGGCGGTGGTGTTTCCAGGTACACTGCTGGAACTGTGGCGTGTACTCCAGGCACTGGTGCAGGCCGATGCGGTGATCCTGATGCAGGCGGCCAACACCGGTTTGACGGAAGGTTCTACCCCCAACGGCAACGATTACGATCGTCCGGTGGTGATCATCAGCACGCTGCGTCTCGACAAATTGCAGCTGATTGATGGCGGCAACCAGATCCTCGCCTTCCCCGGCAGTACCCTGTATCAACTGGAAAAAGCGTTAAAACCGCTGGGGCGCGAGCCACACTCGGTGATCGGGTCATCCTGTATCGGCGCATCGGTGATGGGCGGAATTTGTAATAACTCTGGCGGTTCGCTGATCAAACGCGGTCCGGCTTACAGTGAAATGGCGCTCTACGCGCAGATTGACGCCGACGGCAAACTGAAGCTGGTGAACCATCTGGGGATGGATCTCGGCCACTCGCCGGAAGAGATACTCGGCCGTCTTGATGACGACCGCTGGCAGCAGAACGATGTGCGCTGGGATGAACGTCATGCTTCGGACCATGAGTATGCAGAGCGAGTGCGCGATATCCATGCGGATACGCCAGCCCGTTTTAACGCCGACGAACGTCGCCTGTTTGAAGCTTCTGGCTGCGCGGGCAAACTGGCGGTGTTCGCCGTGCGTCTCGACACCTTCCCCACCGAACCCAAGCAACAGGTGTTTTATATCGGCACCAACGATCCGGCGGTGCTGGGCGATCTGCGCCGTCATATTTTGGCAGAATTCAAAAATTTACCGGTCGCGGGCGAATATATGCACCGCGATATTTTTGATATCGCCGAGGTGTACGGCAAAGATACTTTCGTGATGATCGACAAACTCGGCACCGATAAAATGCCACTGTTCTTCACCTTAAAAGGCCGTGTCGACGCCTGGCTGGCTAAACTGAGCTTCGTCAAACCGCATCTCACCGATCGCCTGCTGCAACGTATTAGCGGCTGGCTGCCTGCGCACCTGCCCAAACGCATGAAACAGTATCGTGATAAGTTTGAGCATCATCTGATGCTGAAAATGTCCGGTGAAGGCGTGGCGGAAGCGCAAGAGTATCTGCACGAATACTTCCGCGAAGGCGGTGGCGAGTTTTTTGCCTGCGATGCCAAAGAGGGTGCACATGCCTTCCTGCATCGTTTTGCCGCAGCCGGTGCAGCCGTGCGTTATCACGCCGTACATGCCAATGAAGTGGAAGATATTCTGGCACTGGATATCGCACTACGCCGCAATGACAACGACTGGTTTGAGCGATTGCCGCCAGAGTTTGATCATGACCTCAGTCATCGCCTCTATTACGGTCACTTCTTCTGTCACGTGTTCCATCAGGATTACATCGTGAAGAAAGGCGTTGATGCCCACGCATTAAAAGAGAAGATGCTGGCGATCCTCAGCGAACGCGGAGCGGAGTATCCAGCGGAGCACAATGTGGGACATCTGTATCTGGCGAAACCGCAGCTGCAGGCGTTTTACCGGCAACTGGACCCGACCAATACCTTTAATCCGGGGATTGGCAAAACCAGTAAGCAGAAAGGATGGGCGGTGAAGGTCTGAAAAATCCAGGTGCGCATCAATGCGCACCTTACAAAATATTCTGCCAGCCCAAGGGCCGCACCCTACACCCATCGTCGTAGGGGCGGCCTTGAGGCCGTCCATGCTGTTAAGGCAGTTGCTCCCCTTCATCCGGCACAGTTGCAGGCAACGCACGGCGCTCAATAATCATCGTTTGCGGCGTAGACAGCACAATGCCCTCTTTGCGCAGACGCGTCAGTATATCGAACAGCAAATCACTTTTCGCCCCTGAGATCTGACGCTGACTGGCCACGTTACCGGTGACGCTCAGCACAATGCCTGCAGGCGTAAGGTCTTTAAAGGATACCGAAGGCTCGGGCGTTTCCAGAATACGTTCATTCTCCTGATACACTTCCAGCAAAATTTCGCGCACGCGCACCGGATCAATATCGAGTGGGAAAGTCAGTAAAATGGTCACGACACCCTGCGCATTGCCCATAGTGGCGTTACGCACGTTTTGCGAGATTAGCTGCGAGTTTGGCACAATCACGGTGGATTTATCGCTGAGCTGAATCTCGGTGGCACGCACATTAATGCGGCGAATATCCCCTTCAATACCGCTAATGCTGACGAGGTCGCCCACTTTAACCGGGCGTTCAGTCAGCAGAATCAGACCGGAGATAAAGTTCTTCACGATCTCCTGCAAGCCGAAACCGATACCGACTGACAAGGCACTGACGATCCACGCCAGTTTGTTCCACTGCAGGCCCATGATCGACAGCGTCAGCAAGATGATCAGCACATACCCGATATTGCTGAACAGCGTCACCAGCGACACGCGCATGCCCACATCCATGGTGGTTTTTGGCAGGAAATCTTTATCCAGCCAACGGCGTACTGAGCGCAGCACGTAGATGCCCACCACCAGGCAGAGGATCGCATTGACCATGTGCGCCGGCACAATGTTCAGCGACTCCAGCCCTTTGCCTCCCCAGAATTCAATCACCTTCTGGATAAGCTCAATCGGGGTGGAAGAAGCAAAGGTGCCATTGAGCAACGCCAGCGCGACAAAGCCAATCAGCACCGTTTTGCCGACTGCCGCCAGCAGCGTAGCGGCCTGCTGCAAGTGGCGCTCGTCGATATTCAACGAGCCCTGCAGACGTTTGCCCGTGGCATTATTGGTGGAAAACAGACTCTCGCAGCCATCATTCACCAAGTGGCTGAGGAAGTAGAATGAGCCGAACAAAATGCCACACCAAATCACTTCATAACTCAGGAAGCGAGCCAGCGTTACGTAACCGATGATCAGTGAAATCAGAATCGCCAGTGCCGTAATGGTCAGCGCCAGCTGCACTAAACCCACAATGGTCGGGCGAGCCTCGGGGGCATTGCCCTCTTGCACCATGCGACGACGCACGCGGTTGGTACGCATGCTGATCGCCAGTCCCGTACTACCGATCAATAGTGCAGTCAGTCCGTTGGCGAAAATAGTGGTATTCAGGCTGGTGCCAACGCTGTAGTTGAAAGATTCAGCGGTCTGGAAGACAAACACCAGCGCAGCGGTAATCGGTGGGAACGGCTTTAACGCCTGCGCCACTTCATTGGAGATGCTCGGCAAACGCCAGCTTGGACGGCGGGTTGACAGGAACGCACGGCCTAAACCGGCAATCAGTCCGCAATAGACGCTGAGCTGGACCAGACGCTCAACAAAATCCTGCACATCGGTAGAGACTTCATCGCGGCGGGTAAATGCCAGCGCAATAAAGTTGAACGTCAGCACCACGGCCGCCAGGGTGGTGAGCGCAATGGCTGCCGCCAGGAAACTGCGACGCAAGCGCCCTTCCGGCATTTTATGGATGCTTACCCACGCCAGAAATTCTTCGCTGTAGCGACGGCCCAGTGTCATCACCAGCATCGCCGCAATCAACCAGCCAATGGTGCCAAAACGCCAGCCTGGCTCCCAGGAGAGCGCTGCGGTGTCTTGCAGTTCCGCGATAAAATCACTGATCTTCTCGCCGTCGAGATCCTGACGGCTCACCAGCGGTGACCAGAATTTCGGCCCCAGAATACTGCCGGAATTTAAGGCTAACTGGCTTTTCAACTGATCGCGACGCAGGTTAACGATCTGCGATGAGAGCACCAGCGCACCGTTCTTAATCCCTTCGGCCTGTTTGATCTGATCGTCCAGTTTGCTTTTTTGGCTTTCCAGCGAGGAGCGTTTGCGCGTCACTTCAGGCGTCTCTTTCACGCCGCTGTCCGCTTTCGGGGCGGGCCCCAGTACCGCCAACTGTGCATCCAGCTGCTGACGTTGCGGGATCAACGCCTGACCGAGGGTGTCTGCATTACCCGAAAGCTCCAGCGCCATCTCATTGAGCTGGTTGAGCTGGTTTTCGTTAGTATCACCGGACACCTGGCCTTTAATTTTATCGAGGATTTTCTGCATTTTCGGCAGTTCAACGGAAGGATTCACCTTCGGCGCGACGTCCTCTTGCTGCGCCGCTGCGGCCGCATTGTCATCCGCATAGCCGATCGCCGGGCTCAACAGCACCAGCAGCAGTAAAATTGGGGTAAAGAGCGAACGAAGCTTAAACATATGAGTGAGATTCCAGCGCAATAACAGCCGATAAATACCAGTTAATAATGAATGGCGGCCAGTGTAGAGCGTAGCCGAAACGGAAACTATAGGAATGAAGCGGTAAAACATTGGTGCTGACGATAAGGGATTTTCATTTTTAAAAAGGTCGCCATCAATGGCGACCCTACATAACAACGTGCATAGCCTGAAGGGTCGCCATTGATGGCGACCAAACCAGACGCTTTACTCCACGTCAGCAGCGCTGGCCGTTTGCGACGATTTCTGTTTCTTGTACGCCAAGGCAGCAGCCGGCACCGGTGCCGCTTTGCCGGTTTCCAGCCAGTCACGCAGACGGTTGGCATCAGCAAAGTGGGTGTACTTACCAAAGGCATCCAGTACCACCAGCGCGACCGGACGGTTATTAATCACCGTGCGCATCACCAGACAGTGACCCGCTTCATCGGTGTAACCGGTTTTGGTCAACGCAATACGCCAGTCATTTTTGTACACCAGATGGTTGGTGTTGCGGAACGGCAGGGCATAGTTCGGATGCTTAAATACGGCGGTGTCTTCTTTAGTGGTGCTCAATTCACCAATCAACGGATATTGACGTGTGGCTTTGGCCAGCTTGATCAGATCTTCCGCGTTCGAGACGTTGTGAATCGACAAACCGGTCGGTTCAACATAATGCGTGTGCGTCATACCCAGCGCGCGCGCTTTGGCATTCATGGCGCGGATAAAGGCATCATAACCACCGGGATAATGATGCGCCAGGCTAGCGGCAGCACGGTTTTCCGAGGACATCAGCGCCAGCAGCAGCATATTGCGACGGCTAATTTCACTGTTCAGTTTGACGCGTGAAAACACACCGCGCATCTCGGGCGTATGGCTGATATCGACGGAGAGCATTTCATCCATCGGCAGCTTGGCATCCAACACCACCATCGCGGTCATCAGCTTGGTGAGCGACGCAATCGGACGTACACGATCAGGGTGGCTGGAGAACAGCACCTTGTTGGTTTCAAGATCGACAATCATCGCACTGCCGGAGGCGATTTGCGGTTGCGCAATCGGCGCCAGATTAGATAGCGCAGCAGGCGCGGCCAGTGCAGGTGTTACAGCTGCGGGCGCGGCGACAAACAGCGCCAGCGACAGCAAGGAAATACGCATTTTTACAGACATCGTGTCAGGAAAATCCGGTAAGGAGTTTTGCGCTGTGCTTGAAACACAGGCCGCACGCATCAAACCAGACGGGATGCGGGCTGGCAGCAGCATCATACCCATTTCCCTGCGAAATTTCTTAGGTAGATTGTTTCCGGGCGTTAAAAAAAGGTCGTCATAAATGACGACCTTATATTCCATGATTTATCTGCAGGGTTGCCATTTATGGCAACCGCCCATCAGAACAATCGCGGTCCATAACCCCACAGCACCACCGTCAACGCCAGCAGCACTTCAAACACCAGCACACCGATGGCCAGCGTTGAACCGGAGAAACGCAGACTCTCCTCCCGGTCGATATTGAGGAATACCGGAATGCCGACATACAGCAGATAGCCGGTGTAAAGCAGAGCAACCGCTCCTGCCAATACGCACAGCCACACCAGTGGATAGAGCGCCACCAGACCGCTGATAAACAGCGGTGTTGCGACATAGCCTGCAAACACGGTACAGCGCGGTATGCTTGGGCGCTGCGGATAGTTGCGTGCCATCCAGTGAATGACGCGGCCCATCACCGCCACGCCACCTAAAATAATCAGATAAAACAGAATGCCCAGACCGATGCCGGTCAGTAGATTGAGTTGAACAAACTGCCCTTCGCCCAGATTCCAGCCCAGTTGTGTGGTACCGATAAAGGCGCAAATCACCGGGATCGCGGCCATCATCAAAACATGGTGGGTGTAGTGGTGCGAAACGCTCTCGTTTTCTTGCTTGATATCGCGCATTTCCTGGTTAGGATGCGCCAGAAGACCCCAGACATGATTCATAAAATCACTCCTCTGATGCGATGGGCTGCCCCTCCAGCTATCAGACTGTCCAACTCAGGCAGCTTCCCTTCAAGTATAATCGGCGCTGCTGTTTTTGCGGACAGCGGCACAAAAAAAGCCACTGGCGTATAAACTGTTACCTGATTCATTCACGACAGGGAGGAGAATTTGCATCTCGATATCAATGGATTAATTACGCAATATGGCTATCTGGCGCTGCTGATTGGCTGTATCGCAGAAGGGGAAACCTTTACTCTGCTGGGCGGCGTGGCGGCGCATGAAGGCTTGCTGCACTTCACTGGGGTGGTATTGGCCGCCATGGCCGGCGGGATTATTGGCGATCAACTGCTGTTCTGGTTGGGTCGCCGTTATGGCACGCGCATCCTGCGCCGTTTTCGTAAACATCAGGACACCATTCGCAAGGCCAATCACCTGATTCAAAAGCGCCCTAGCCTGTTTGTCATCGGCGTGCGCTTTATGTACGGTTTTCGCATTATCGGCCCGATCATCATCGGCACCAGCCGTCTGAAACCATTGCGCTTTTTTGTGCTCAACGTCATCGGTGCGGCCATTTGGTCGCTGATCTTCGTGACTCTCGGCTACTTTGCGGGGGAAATCATCACGCCGTGGCTGCACAAGCTTGACCAGCACTTCAAACACTTGCTGTGGTTGGTGGCGGCGATTGTGTTCGGCATCGTGCTGCGTTATGTCATTCGCCGATGGAATCACCGCCGGGCGGGCTAATGGTGATAGCCCTTAAACTGCGGATTGGCCAGCATAAAACCGCCGTCAACGATAAAGGATTGACCGGTGGTGTAGGTGGCCCACTCGGAACAGAGCCACGCCACTAAACTCGCCACTTCACGCGTATCGCCGGGACGTCCAATCGGGATTTCCGGCATGCGCGTGCTGCGAGCCTGATCGTCAGTCAGGTTGTTCATCGCCGTTGCAATCGCGCCTGGCGCCACGGCATTCACCAGAATGTGGTGCGGCAACAAGCTGAGCGCCATCGATTTGGTCAATCCGCCCAACGCATGTTTCGCTGCGGTGTAGGCTGTCGCATCGGGCAGCGGGGTGTGTTCATGCACCGAGGTGATGTTGATGATGCGCCCGCCATCCCCTTGATCAACCATATGACGCGCTGCAATTTGCCCACAGATAAAAGAGCCATCGACATCAACGTTGAAGGTTTTACGCCAATCTTCAAAGGTGACGTCGAGGAAATCCGCTTTCAGCATCACGCCCGCGTTGTTGACCAGCACATCAATACGACCCAATGAATTGATCAACTGCGTCAGTTGCTTGCCACCTTCTTGTGGGTCGGAGAGATCAAGCTGCCTTACCTGCGCCACCTGCCCTTTGCTCTCCACCAGCCGTGCCGTTTCCTGCGCGCCCTCTTCATCTGAGCGCCAGGTAATGCCGAGGGTGTAACCCGCTTCAGCCAGCATCACAGCGCAGCTGCGGCCTATTCCTGAATCCGCACCGGTGACCACCGCCACTTTCTGTTTGCCTAATGCCATAACTTTCTCCTGCGTGAAGGGTGTCTTCACAGTATAGAAGTTATCCTTCCGTGCCCCGCCCCAGCTGAAAAAAGCTTTTCGTCTATAGTTAACAATCAGATACCGCCAAGGGAGGCCACATGAGCACCATTAAACGCAAAATTGATGACCACGGTGTCATCGGCGACTTACGCACCTGTGCACTCATCGCCAATGACGGCACCATCGATTATCTCTGTTGGCCCGAACTCGATAGCCCTTCAGTGTTTGCCGCCCTGCTCGACGGCGATGAAGCGGGATTGTTCTCGCTGGCACCCGACTGGAAAAATGCCCGCCAGCAGCAGCTTTACCTGCCGGACACCAACATCCTGCAAACCCGGTGGCTGGGCGACGCAGGTGTGGCGGAAATCACCGATTACATGCCCATCTGCGATCAACCCAATAAAGTGCCGCGTCTGGTACGTCGGGTAAAAATGGTGCGCGGATCGGCCAACTTTCATCTGCTGTGCGCACCGCGCCATGATTATGCCCGTGCCGACACCCACACCGAATTACGCCCCGGCGGCATCGCGTTTCTTGCGGAAGGTCAGCCCACCTTGCGTCTCAGTGCCACGGTAGTGATGACGCGGGAAAACCACAGCGCAGTGGCAACCTTTACCCTGAAAGCGGGAGAGTCTGCCGAGTTCGTGTTTGGCAGTGATGAAGATCCGTTCGTTGCGGAAATCGCCACCGAACAATGCTTCAGTGAGACCCTGAACTACTGGCGTCACTGGAGTAGCCACAGCACCTATCGCGGTCGCTGGCAGGAAAGGGTGACACGCTCTGCTCTCGCGTTAAAACTCCTGACCTCCAAACAGCACGGTTCTATCGCCGCTGCCGCCACTTTTGGTTTGCCGGAGGAGCTGGGCGGCGAGCGCAACTGGGATTATCGCGCCTCGTGGATCCGCGATGCCTCCTTCAGCATGTACGCGCTGATGCGGTTGGGTTATGTGGAAGAGGCGCGTGACTTTACCCATTGGGTAGGACGCTGTGTGGAGCACAGCCATGACGACACCCCGCATCTGCAAGTGATGTACCGTCTGGACAGCGGGACGGAACTGCATGAAACCGAACTGCTGAATCTCTCTGGATACGCCAATTCGCGTCCGGTGCGCATCGGTAATGATGCGTGGCGACAAACTCAACTCGATATTTACGGCGAACTGATGGACGCGGTATATCTGGCGAACAAATACGGTGAGGCGATTTCACAGCGCGGCTGGCGCCATGTTTCCAACATGATCGATTATGTCTGCGCGAACTGGAACCAGCCCGATGCCGGTATTTGGGAGATGCGCGGCGAGCCGGAACACTTCCTGCATTCACGTTTGATGTGTTGGGTCGCACTGGATCGCGCACTGCGCCTGGGGCTGAAGCGCTCACTGCCGATGCCGTATGAGCGCTGGGATCGGGTGCGCAGCGAGATCCGCGACGATATCTGGCAAAACTTCTGGAATCCCGAACTCGGACACTTCACCGCCACCCGTGGGGGAAAATTCCTCGATGCATCAATGCTGTTGATGCCGCTGGTGCGGTTTGTCAGCTCCACCGATCCCGACTGGATCGCCACGCTGGATGCGATTAAAACCCATTTGGTGAGCGACGGTTTAGTGCGGCGCTATAACATTAGTGAGACGCCTGCCGATGCTTTAACCGGAGGTGAAGGCTCTTTTGCTGCCTGTTCGTTCTGGTATGTCGAGTGTCTGGCGCGTGCCGGGCGGGTACATGAGGCGCATTTTGAGTTCGAAAAGCTGCTGAGTTATGCCAATCCGTTGGGGCTTTATGCGGAGGAATTCACCACGCACGGGGAAGCACTGGGTAATATGCCGCAGGCATTGTCACATCTGGCATTGATCAGTGCCGCTTTTTTCCTCAACCGTAAATTGAGCAATGAAGTGACGCTGTGGCAGCCTTAAGAAATTCACATTTTGGGCGACACAGCAAAGAGAATAGTCTGGTAAATACCACTATTTGGGTAAAGTATCTTCAGCCAACGAAAATCATGATTCCCATCTTTGCGCCTATGCACATATAATGCGCACCGGGTCATTAAGACCGAGATGGATTCGACACACTGACAAGCCTGAAACACGGCCATAACGACTTGAAAAACATGAAAAAGAGCATTCGCGCGTTCGCTTCACTCGCCCTGGTACTGGCGGCGTTCAGCCAGTCGGCATTTGCAGTAGTCTATCCGCTGCCAGCGGCTAACAGCCGTTTGATCGGCGAAAACCTTGAAATCACCGTGCCTGATGACAGCCGTCTTCCGCTGGAAGCCTTTGCTGCACAGTATCAGATGGGCCTCAGCAATATGCTGGAAGCCAATCCGGGCGTGGATGTTTATCTGCCTAAAGCTGGCACCAAAATGGTGATCCCACAGCAACTGATCCTGCCTGACGCGCCGCGTGAAGGTATCGTGATCAACAGCGCGGAAATGCGTCTTTACTACTACCCGAAAGGCACCAAGACCGTTGTTGTGCTGCCAATCGGTATCGGCGAACTGGGTAAAGACACCCCAGTCAACTGGACGACCAGTGTTCAGCGTAAGAAAGCGGGACCAACCTGGACGCCGACCAAAGCGATGCATGCAGAATACGCTGCACGTGGTGAAAGCATTCCAGCCGTGTTCCCGGCGGGTCCAGATAACCCAATGGGTCTGTATGCGCTGTACATCGGCCGTCTTTATGCCGTGCACGGCACTAACGCCAACTTCGGTATCGGCCTGCGCGTGAGCCACGGCTGTGTGCGTCTGCGTGCTGATGATATCAAATGGCTGTTCGACAATGTGCCAGTGGGCACGCGCGTGCAGTTTATCGATCAGCCGGTGAAAGCCACCGTTGAGCCAGACGGTTCTCGTTATGTTGAGGTGCACAACCCACTCTCAACTACCGAAGAGCAGTTTAACTCTCGTGAAGTGGTGCCAATTACGCTGACCGCTGCTGTGACCAAAGTGATTGCCGATGCAAGCACCAACCAGGATGCCGTGAACAACGCTATCCAGGCGCGTAACGGTATGCCAACTAAGATCAACGGTCCACAGGGCGAAGTGATGCCTGCTCCAGTGCCGGTTCAGGAGTCTTCTGACGCACAGCCGAAAGAAGAGCCAATGACCCCGCAAGGCGCCAGCGCCGTTGCACCGCAAACTGATGCAGCCCCTGCTGCTCAACCTGCGACCGGCAACAGCCTGTAATCTCGCCTAAGCGTTACAGTAAAAAGCCAGCCCGGTGAGGCTGGCTTTTTTGTGGGCGGTCGCCATCAATGGCGCCCCTACAACAGTGCACAGTTTTTGTAGGGTGCGCATTTTTGCGCACTGGCCCTGAAGCCGACCGTAAACTACATTCTTCGCTTTAACGCCAGCCATCCTGCCACCAGCGTGAACACCAGCACCACAATCACTAACAGCAGAAAACCGTGCGGGTTATTCGCCAGCGGAATGCCGCCGACGTTCATGCCAAAAAAACCCGCCACGATATTAATCGGCAGCGCCAGCACCGTAATCACCGTCAGCAAGAACAGTGTGCGGTTGCTTTGTTCCATCAGGCTGGCAGCAATCTCTTCCTGCAACAAACGTATGCGCTCCATCAGCCCCGCCAAATCACTGAGCGCGACGCTGAACTCTTCAGTGAAAATGCGCAGTTCTGACAGCGGTTCGCGCTTGAGCCATTTAGGTGGACGATTCAGTAAACGGAACAGCGCCGCGGGTTCGGGGGCCAGCAAACGTTGCACACGCAGCAACATACGCCGCAGGTGCCCCAGTTCACTGCGGTTGGTTTTAATCGCCGCACTGAGCAGTCGTTCTTCAATCGCATCCACCGCCTGGCTGGAACGGCGCACCACCTGCTCCAACTGTGCTTCCTGCTCGCCCAGCAGCCACAACAGCATCGCATCGGGTTCGCTAAATTCCAGCCGGTCAATTTGCTGGTGCATGCGTTCAATCATCCCCACCGGCCGATAGCGTGCAGTGACGATGACGTGTGCACAGCACCAAATCCACAGCGTGGCGTTCTGCGTGCTGCGCTCTTCTTTACTGAAAGTCACATCATTAAGTACCGCCAGCAGCGCATCGTTTTGATGGGCTAAACGGGTGCGCGGCGAGGCGGAATGTATCTCGTCGAAAAAATCATTATCAACACTAAAGTGGTCCTGAACCCAGCGCTCAGCGCGCGCGTGGTTAAGGTTGATGTGAAGCCACAGAAAGTAAGATTCGGGCAGTTCTTGTTGTGCAAGCTGCGAGGCCTCACGCGCGTTAAGCCTTTGTGGCGGCGCTTCCGGTGTGAATAAGTAACCATGAATAAGGCCAGCGACTTCATTATTGAAATCCGGCAGTGAGGCAAGCGGCAAGACAGGCTGGAACATGGCAGCGTGAGGATCCCGGAGCGGTCAGATCCACAGACTGCGACAGCCGTGTTACAGCAAGATGACACACTGTGATCGCCATCATCATTCTGTCATACAAACCACGTATCACACTGCCAGTAACGGATGCCGTTCGAGCATCGTCAATCCACACCGGGGTGTGTTATGGCTGAAAACAGTTTACCTGCATCGACATCATCGTCTCCTAGCGGACGTCCGAATCTTAACCAAGGCAGCGGTCGTGTCTCACGTATCATTTTCCTGATACTCCTGTGTGCCGGCCTGCTCTTTACCGCGATCAATCTGTTCAATGACGTAGAAGAGACAGGTGCGCCGGTCACCAGCTACACGCCGTTCCTGCTGCTGGGGGTCGCACTATTGATTGCCCTCGGCTTTGAGTTTGTGAACGGCTTCCATGACACCGCCAATGCCGTCGCAACGGTGATATACACCCACTCTCTGTCACCGGGTGTGGCCGTGGTGTGGTCTGGTTTCTGTAACTTCCTGGGCGTATTGCTCTCCAGCGGCGTGGTGGCGTTTGGCATCATTTCGCTGCTGCCCGTCGAGCTGATCCTGCAAGCGGGTAGCGGCAACGGCTTTGCCATGGTGTATGCCCTGCTGTTCTCCGCAATCATCTGGAACCTCGGCACCTGGTATTTCGGCTTGCCTGCGTCTTCCTCACATACGCTGATTGGATCGATCATCGGTGTGGGCGTAGCCAATGCCCTGCTGCACGGCCGCAGTGGTACCAGCGGCGTAGACTGGGATCAGGCCATCAAAGTGGGCTACGCCCTGCTGCTGTCACCGGTGGTCGGCTTTATCTGCGCCGCCCTGCTGCTGTTGGCGATGAAAGCCTTTATCCGCAATCGCCAGCTGTATGAAGCGCCAAAAGACAACCAGCCACCACCGCCGTGGATCCGTGGCCTGCTGATCCTGACCTGCACCGGCGTCTCCTTTGCCCACGGCTCGAATGATGGGCAGAAAGGGATGGGGCTGATTATGCTGATTCTGGTCGGCACCATGCCGATTGCCTATGCCCTGAACCGCTCACTGCCGCCAGACCAAATCCCACGCGTTGCCGCGTTAACCCAGGTCACCGAACAGCAGTTACTGGCGCTGCAGCCGCCTCCCGCCGCGATGCCTGCTCCACGCGAAGTCCTGACGGAATTCGTGCGCACCAGCCAGAACCGCCCACAGGTTCTGCCTGCGCTGGGCATGATGCTGGGTGATATCGGCGAGCAAATTCGTCAGTACGGTTCGGTAGAGAACATTCCGGCCCAGGCGGTGACCAACACCCGTAACGATATGTACCTCGCCTCGGAAACCATCAAACATCTGCAATCCGCCAAAGTGCCGGTGCCAGAAGAGATCGCCAGTAACCTCACTGCCGTGAAGAAAGAACTGGATGCGGCCACACGCTTTATCCCGATGTGGGTAAAAGTGGTGGTGGCGATCGCCCTCGGCCTCGGCACCATGGTGGGTTGGCGTCGCATTGTGGTCACCGTGGGTGAACGTATCGGCAAAACCCATCTGACTTACGCCCAGGGTGCCAGTGCTGAATTAGTGGCCATGGCCACCATCGGTGCGGCTGACGTCTTCGGCTTGCCGGTCTCCACCACACACGTGCTCTCATCGGGCGTAGCCGGTTCTATGGCGGCCAACAAATCTGGCCTGCAGCTCTCCACCATCCGTAACCTCGCGCTGGCGTGGGTATTGACGCTGCCGGTCTCAGTCTTACTTTCAGGGCTGCTTTACGCTCTGTTTATTCATCTGTAACGGGGAAAATCATGGCGACACACGACAATAACTTCCGCAGTGAGACGTTTAATGCGCGTTTGCTGCAAGAATTTTATGACAGCTACGACGAAGAGCTGGAGATGGAGCTGGATGATCTGCGCTTCAAGGATAACGGCGACCCCCAGCAAGAAGGTGATAAAGCCTTCCGTCGCCACTACTTCCGCGAGCTGTTGCATCTGCAAGGCGAACTGGTGAAGTTGCAGGATTGGGTGATGCGTACCGGGCATCGTGTGGTCATTCTGTTTGAAGGCCGTGATGCCGCAGGTAAAGGCGGCGTGATCAAGCGTATAACACAACGTTTGAACCCACGTACCTGTCGTGTGGCTGCCCTGCCCGCGCCTAACGATCGTGAGAAAACTCAGTGGTATTTTCAGCGTTATATCGCACATCTGCCGGCCGCCGGTGAGATCGTGATGTTTGACCGTAGCTGGTATAACCGCGCAGGCGTTGAACGCGTGATGGGCTTCTGTAACGAAGCTGAAGTAGAAGAGTTCTACCGCAGCGTACCAGAATTCGAAAAAATGCTGACACGCAGCGGCATTCAGATCATCAAGTACTGGTTCTCGATCACTGACGAAGAGCAGGAACTGCGCTTCCTCAGTCGTATTCACGATCCGTTGAAACAGTGGAAACTCAGCCCGATGGATCTCGAAAGCCGTCGTCGTTGGGAAGACTACACCGAAGCGAAAGAAGAGATGCTGGAACGGACTCACATCCCTGAAGCGCCATGGTGGGTGGTGCAAGGCGTCGATAAAAAACGTGCGCGACTGAACTGCATTAGCCATCTGTTGCAGCAAGTGCCGTACGAAGAGAGTGAATCGAAAACGATTATGTTACCGATGCGCGAACGTCATGAAGATTATCGCCGCGCACCGGTCCCGGAAAACATGGTGGTGCCAGAAAAGTACTAATTCACCGTGGGCACGGTCGCCTGGCGGCCGTGCTGCTGTTGCAAGCGCAAGGTAATCAGGAATGCGCCTAATACCATCAGTGCCGCGGCCAGATAAACCGACTGCATGCCCCAATGACCAATCAGTAAACCCGCCACCGGTCCGGTTAGTCCTAGCCCTAAATCAAGAAAGGCCGAATAGGTGCCCAACGCCGATCCCTGATCCTGCTGCTGCACGCGTTTCACCGCTTCGACCCCCAACGCCGGGAACACCAATGAGAATCCGCCGCCGGTCAGGAAGGCGCCAATATCAACCAGCCAGCTGCTGTCTGCCTGCCAAATCAGCAGCAAACCTGCACACTCCAGTACAAAGGACACCAGCGATACCTTAATGCCACCAAACCGCGTGATGTAACGGCCGCCCGCAAGGCGCACCAGCACAAACCCGAGGCTAAATAGCGTCAGAGCAAAGGCCGCGCCACTCCAGTCGCGGCTGGCGAAATAGAGCGTAATGAAGGTGGAAATCACGCCAAAACCGATGGTGCCAAACCCTAGCGCCAGACCAAACAGCCAGACGCGGCTCACCACCCGGTGGAACGGAATGCGCACGCCGGCAGTGACCTTAACAGGCGCTTTGCGACTCGCCATCCAGAAACCCACCACACCCATTACCGCGACCAGGCCAGCAAAGCCGCTGATGCCAAACCACTGATTGAGCAACACACCCAATGGCGCACCGATTGCCATGGCAAAATAGGTGGCAACACCATTCCACGAAATGACGCGTGCGGTTTGTAATGGCCCAACAATATTCATGCCCCAGAGCGTTGATCCCGTGCTGCTAAAGCTTTCGCCCACGCCCAAGAACAGTCTGCCTGCGGCCAGCAGCGCCAGGCTCAGCATCGGCACATCACTAAACAACGCTGCGATGATGGAGAGCACGCCGCTCATACCGCAGCACACTAATCCCATCATCACCACGCGTTTGGGGCCATAACGATCGGCCAGGCGCCCGGAATGAGGTCGGCTAAGCAGGGTCGCGAAGTATTGCAGGCTGATGATCAAGCCAGCAATAAACGAGCTGAAGCCCAGTTGGTTGTGCACAAATCCGGGGAGTACCGCCAATGGCAACCCCACCGAGAGATAGCAGAAAAAGGTGAAGATGATGACGGAAATGATGCGTTTATTTAACTGAGCATGGCTCAGTACAGCGGCGTCTGACATAAGTGATGGCATTACAGATGAATGTAGGCCACTACTATAGCGCGAACAGCGCTCATCTTGAACCTGACTTTAGCTGGAACTATGTAATAGCGTAATTCCGTATGCAAACAACAATCTCAGGCACTAAATAATATCAAATGCCAGATACTTATTATTAATTAACTTTAATAAGCGAATTTAATTTAGTTTTTTTAAACCATAGACATGACAAATCTGAAAAATCCCCCTATTGGCAGGCTCATTGAGCATTTATCAGAAAAAATTTATAGCAAAACCAGACAGTAAGCAGATTGGATTTCAATCATTAACGCGAGTGATATTTGAACATCCGCATTAGCCATAGATTCTGTCGCCATCAAGCCTTAGGTTACAGATTATAAAATCAAATCCAGGTGGTTACTTTCAGTGAGTAACATACCTCTTCAGCGCGCGTAACTTCTCATTGTTCGACATATTTTTATTTCACTCTGTACCCTACCTGCCGGGAGAGATTATGAAGATAATCATCAGTGGAAGCGGATATCCTGAAAAAAGAAATATCATCACTAACCCTCACCACCAGTATATTGATTGCCGGAAAAAGAACATTTATTTTTATTTGAACGCTGTCAGATCCAGGCTGCTACATAAAAATAAGCAATTCATCTTTTATCCGCTGCCTGGCTTACTGCCGCACAACGCAGATGTCATTCATCTCTTTAACGAAGTTGCCCATACCAAGAGAAACTGGATCGCCACCTTTGAGACTGAAATCCCTCGCGTGTTGCCCGTGCCCGGCGTGGAAAAAACCGCTAATCCCGACTTGCACTCGCAACTGGCATTAATCGCCAGAGATGAATGTTTGTACCTGATTGCCATCTCACAAGCGACCTTTAACATCCAACTGAAGTTGCTGGAGGCTTTCCCTGCCATCAAGGCGGCAGCGGCCCATAAACTGCGTATTCTCCATCCTCCTCAGCCGTTGCTGTGTGTAAAACCGCGTTTAATTTCACCGGGAAAAATTCACTTCACGTTCGTTGGCAGTGAGTTCTATCGCAAGGGTGGGGCCGAAGTGGTGTTGGCGATTTCGCAACTGACTGAAGAGGATGTTTTCACTCGCAGCCAGATTCAGGTGACCCTGATTGGCGATCTCTCGCAGCGACATAATATTGCCCATCGCCAATTTCAGGATGATGAGGCGTTCTATACTCGTATTGAACACCTAATCAAAACATCGCCGCATATTCAGCACTTTAGCGCATTACCCAATCATCAGGTGTTGGCGCTATTGCAACGTACACACGTGGGGTTACTCCCCACCTGGCAGGATACTTATGGCTTCTCGGTGCTGGAAATGCAGGCCAGCGGCTGCCCGGTGATCACCACCAATGTTCGTGCCTTACCCGAGATCAATCCAGCAGGTGCAGGCTGGCTTATTCAACAGCCATTAAATGATGAGCATGAGTATGTGATTGACTCAGAAGAGCGCAAAAAGGATATTCGCCACCAGATCGTGCAGCAGTTGAAAGGTCATATCGTGGATATTCTGCGTAATCCGGGGCTCATTACCCAGTACTCCGCGCAATCACTGCAAAGAATTGCGGAACACCATGACCCGGTGAAATTCAGTGAGCAGATGGTCCGCTTTTACGCATCCAGTAAGCAGACACACTATACAGCAGCGTTTAAATAATGAAGGGGCGCTATGCGTGTGCGGTCAGTTGCTGCGCATGGCGTTCAATCGCTGTGGCGATCTCAGCGGAAACACGTAAGGTACGGATTTCACTGAACAGCCCATCGGCCTCGTCGTAGGCTTTACGCAGGTAGCCCAGCCATTGTTTGATGCGGGCCACGTGGTACATGCCGGTATCGCCCTGCTTCTCTAGCTGGGTGTATTTCAGCAGCAGTTCAACCACCTCGGACCATGGCATAGGCGCTTCATTGTACTTCACCACACGGCCGAGGTTGGGGATGTTGAGCGCACCGCGCCCTAACATCACCGCATCACAACCGGTGATGCGCAGACAATCCTGCGCATCCTGCCAGCTCCAGATCTCGCCGTTGGCGATCACCGGAATCGAGAGGCGCTGGCGAATCTCACCAATCGCCTGCCAGTTGATGCTTTCAGCGCGGTAGCCTTCTTCTTTGGTACGGCCATGCACCACCAGTTCACTGGCCCCAGCTTGCTGTACCGCATCGGCAATCTCGAAGCGGCGCTCACCGGAATCCCAGCCCAGGCGTACTTTAACCGTTACCGGTAGATGGGCAGGCACCGCTTCACGCATCGCTTTGGCACCGCGATAGATCAGCTCAGGATCTTTCAGCAGCGTCGCCCCACCGCCGCTGCCGTTAACCAGCTTTGACGGGCAACCACAGTTGAGATCCACGCCCCAGGAACCGAGTTCCACCGCACGCGCAGCGTTTTCTGCCAGCCACTCGGGATACTGCCCAAGTAGCTGCATACGCACACGCGTGCCGGAAGGGGTGCGGCTGCTGTTGTGCAGCTCAGGACACAAACGCCAAAAGGATTTTACCGGCAACAGTTGATCGACCACACGCAAAAACTCGGTGACGCACAGATCATAATCATTCACCCCGGAGAGCAACTCACGCACCAGCGAATCCAGCACGCCCTCCATCGGCGCCAGTAATACCCTCATGGGTTAGATATTCCCGCTCTTCTTAGGGGCTGGACGACGGCGACCGCTGTTAGCTGCTGGCGCAGCCTGGCCCGCATTGCCGCCCTGACGACGCGCTGGACGTGCTTCGCCTTGCGGACGTGGCGCATGACCGCTGTGAGGACGAGAAACGTTACCGCCCTGTCCGCGCCCCTGGCCTTGACCACGGCCCTGGCCGCGACCTTGCTGCTGACGTCCGTTTTGGATCGGCTCCGCTTTGATGCTTGGATCGACTTCAAAGCCAGGCAACTCGATGCGCGGAATTTCACGCTTCAGTAAACGTTCGATGTCACGCAGCAGTTTGTGTTCATCGACACACACCAGCGACAACGCCGCACCAGTCGCCGCCGCACGACCGGTACGACCGATACGGTGTACATAGTCTTCAGCCACATTTGGCAGCTCGTAGTTCACCACGTGTGGCAGCTCTTCAATATCCAGGCCACGCGCGGCGATATCAGTCGCCACCAGCACACGAATACCACCAGATTTAAAGTCCGCTAACGCACGGGTACGCGCGCCCTGGCTTTTGTTACCGTGGATAGCCGCTGCGGTAATGCCATCTTTGTTCAGTTGTTCGGCCAGATGGTTCGCGCCATGCTTGGTACGGGTGAACACCAGCACTTGCTGCCAGTTATCACGACCAATCATCAGCGACAGCAGTTCCCGCTTACGCTTTTTATCAACGAAATGCACCTGCTGTGAAACCTGCTCAGAAGCGGTGTTGCGACGCGCCACTTCAACCTGTTCTGGGTTGGTCAGCAGTTTTTCCGCCAGGGTTTTGATTTCATCAGAGAAAGTCGCAGAGAACAGCAGGTTCTGACGTTTGGCTGGCAGACGCGCCAGTACACGGCGGATATCGTGGATGAAGCCCATATCGAGCATGCGGTCCGCTTCATCCAGTACCAGAATTTCAACCTGAGACAGATCGACGGCGTTTTGATGCGCCAGATCCAGCAGACGGCCCGGCGTCGCCACCAGCACATCGACGCCACCGCGCAGTTTCATCATCTGCGGGTTAATGCTTACGCCGCCGAAAACTACCAGCGAACGGATGTTGAGGTACTGACTGTATTCACGGACGTTTTCGCCCACCTGCGCCGCCAGTTCACGGGTTGGGGTGAGGATCAGTGCACGCACCGGGCGACGACCGCGCGCAGTGGAAGGATTTGCACTGAGGCGCTGCAGCAGTGGCAGCGTGAAGCCGGCGGTTTTACCCGTACCGGTCTGAGCACTCGCCAGCAGGTCACGGCCAGCCAGTACCACAGGAATTGCCTGACGCTGGATTGGCGTCGGTTCTTGGTAGCCTTGTTCCGCTACCGCACGCAAAATATCGGCACTTAAGCCGAGAGAGTCAAAAGACATGCAGGTGTATTACTCCGAACCGCCCTGATCGCCGTCAGCGATGTAGTTTTCAGGGGGGATATGACGCAAGCCTGAGGCTCACGTGTGAAAAGGGCACAAACTACCATGCGTAAGGGCGAGAGTTTAGCAGGTTTCGGCTGGGACTGCGACAGCCATTACCGCGAGGATCTTTTCTTGGGGCGCATAAATGCACCCCCTAAGGTTTTACCGATGTACTCATTATGTGTGCCTTTCTGTATTGTCAGGTCGTCAGTGATGGCGACCTGATTACCCATAAAAAAAGGAGCCATAAATGGCTCCTTCTTTCACAGCAGGCCGAATGGCCGCGCCAAACATTAACTGCGTTTTTTCTCCACGCGATGCGCGGGTTCTTTCGCCAGCAGTGACACCAGTGCCGGTCCCACTAACATCACCACGCCCAAACAACCTATCAGCAGGTTGTTGTGGATGAAGCGGGAAATCAGGAACAGCGTCAGCATCGCTGCACCGAAGTAATAGGTTGTCGTCACTTCTTCCAGAGAATCGCCAAATCGGCGTAAACGGGCACTACGCTGCAGAGCCAGCATGGCGATAAACACCAACGCATAAGCGGCTACCAGGGTACTGCTCACTTCTACCAGCGCCTTATGCTTCCAGCCCCACACCAACGCTGCAATCACCAACAGGTGCATGGCAATATGCAAGCAGGTTTGACCGGTAACAATCTGAACACGATTAGACCATTTCATTCTTTTCTCCTGGCAGACCCAACAGGTCGCCCAAGTGTATCTGGCTGCGGCCAGACGGATTTCCTCAATGTAAAGCAAATTTCGGATTACGCCCTAATTTTATGCTCCACTCACCACCCATTTGTGACAAAGACTACACTTTGTGCTGTTGATGATGAAAAGGAGCGCGTCGCAGTATGCCACAAATCACGCAAGGATTTTCATTTAAAGTCCTGACGATCAATACCCACAAAGGGTTCACCAGCTTTAATCGCCGCTTTATCCTGCCGGAATTGCGTGACGCCGTCCGCGAAACCTCAGCGGATATCGTCTTCCTGCAAGAGGTGATGGGCACCCACGCTATCCATTCGCTGCACATCGAAAACTGGCCAGAACACTCTCATTACGAGTATCTGGCTGACACCATGTGGCATGATTTTGCCTATGGTCGTAATGCGGTTTATCCCGAAGGACACCACGGGAACGCGATATTGTCACGTTTTCCGATTATTGAATATGAAAACCTCGATATTTCTGTGGCAGGAAGTGAAAAACGCGGCATGTTGCACTGCCAGATTCGCTTGCCTGACCGCCCGCAGCCGCTGCATGTCTTCTGCGTGCATCTGGGCCTGAAGGAACGCCATCGCCAGGCGCAGATGAAAATGATGAGTGAGCACATCGCCGCGCTGCCGCATGATGCGCCGCTGGTGGTGGCCGGTGATTTCAACGACTGGCAAGTTCGTGCCAATCGTTTTCTGCAACGCAGCGCCGGCCTCGAGGAAGTCTTCAGCATGAAAAACGGCCGCCCGGCGCGCACCTTTCCGGCCCGTTTTCCCCTGTTGCGCCTTGATCGCATTTACATCCGCAACGCCACGGTCAGCCATCCGTGGGCACTGCCGGTCAAACCCTGGTCACATCTTTCCGATCACGCCCCGCTGGCAGTGGAGATCTTGCTATGAACTTTAGCTGGCGTGATGGCAACCAACTGCGGCTGCTGGAAAATGGCGATCAGTTTTTCCCGCGCGTTTCAGAAGCCATTAGAGGCGCACAGCGTTCGCTGCTGCTGGAAACCTTTATTCTGTTCGAGGATGCAGTTGGCCAGTTTCTCCATAGCGATTTACTGGCGGCAGCCCAGCGTGGCGTCCATGTTGAAGTGATGGTGGATGGCTACGGTTCGCCTGATTTATCCGATCAGTTCGTCAACAGCCTCACCGAAGCCGGCGTGCGCTTTCTCTATTACGATCCGCGCCCGCTGGTGCTGGGTATGCGCACCAATGTGTTCCGCCGCCTGCATCGGAAAATTGTGGTGGTGGATGAGACGCTGGCCTTCGTCGGCGGTATCAACTTTTCTGACGAACACAACACCGATTACGGTCCGCAAGCCAAGCAGGACTATGCGGTGGAGGTCACCGGACCGGTGGTGTTGGATATTGCGCGTTACGTGCAGCAAGCCATGGGCAGTGAACAGGTGACGCGGCGCTGGTGGGGTGGCCGCTCGCAACGACTGGCGGTGAATGCCATGCCGGGTGACGCTCAGGTGCTGTTTGTCTATCGCGATAATGACCAGCATCGCGATGACATTGAGCAGCACTATCTCGATATGCTGCGCAAGGCAAAGCGCGACGTGATTATCGCCAACGCCTACTTTTTTCCTGGCTATCGGCTACTGCGCGAGATGCGCAGTGCCGCACAGCGTGGTGTGCGCGTCAGGCTGATCGTCCAGGGTGAGCCCGATATGCCGATTGTCAAAGTCGGTGCTGAGATGTTGTACAACTATCTGGTGGATGCCGGTGTGGAAGTTTACGAGTATTGCCGCCGCCCGCTACACGGCAAGATCGCGGTGCAGGATCAATACTGGTCCACGGTGGGCTCCAGCAATCTCGATCCGCTCAGTCTGTCACTTAACCTCGAAGCCAATCTGATGGTGCACGATCGCGCTTTCAACCAGACACTGCGTGAAAATCTGGAAGCACTGTTACAGCAGGATTGTGAGCGCGTACAGGATGACAAGCTGCCGCCGCGTACCTGGTGGCATCTGACCAAAAGCGTGATTGTGTTTCACTTCCTACGCCATTTCCCGGCCATCGCGGGTTGGTTGCCGGCGCATACCCCACTGCTGAGCCAGGTGGAACCGCCGATTCAGCCGGAAATGGAAACCCAGGATCGGGTCGAAACCGACAATCAAGGAGCGAAACCCTGATGAGCAAGAAACATTCGCGCTGGCAATGGGCTAAAAAAATCCTCACCTGGCTGTTTTTTATCGCCGTGATTGTGCTGCTGGTGATTTACGCGCGCAAAGTGAACTGGCAAGACGTCTATCGGGTGATTGTGGGTTATAACCGCTACGTGGTATTGGGTGCCGCCGCGCTGGTGGTGGTCAGCTATCTTACCTATGGCGTCTATGATTTGATTGGTCGCGCCTACTGCGGGCACAAACTGGCCAAACGTCAGGTGATGCTGGTGTCGTTTATCTGTTACGCCTTTAACCTGACGCTGAGCACCTGGGTAGGTGGCGTGGCGATGCGCTATCGGCTTTACTCGCGCCTGGGGCTGCCCGGCGGCACTATCACCCGCATTTTTTCCATGAGCATTGCGACTAACTGGCTGGGCTATATCCTACTGGCTGGGGTGGTGTTTGTGGCGGGGATGGTGCCGATTCCGCCGCGTTGGTTTATCGGCGAAAACACGCTGCGCATTATTGGTGCAGCGCTGTTAGTGCTGGTCGCTATCTATTTATGGGCCTGTACCTTTGCGAAAAAGCGCCAGTGGACGGTGAAAGGTCAGCATCTGCAACTGCCTTCACTGCGCATGGCGTTGTTGCAGTTTGCGGTCTCCAGCGCCAACTGGCTGGTGATGGGGGCGATTATCTGGCTCTTGCTGGCACGCCAGGTGGATTATCCCCAGGTGTTGGGCGTGTTGCTGATCAGCAGTATTGCTGGGGTAATCATTCATATTCCCGCTGGGATTGGCGTGCTGGAAGCGGTGTTTCTTGCGCTGCTGGCAGGGGAACAGGTTTCGCACGGTACGATTATCGCCGCGCTACTGGCTTACCGCGTGCTGTACTTTATTTTGCCGCTGTTGCTGGCGTTGGTGTTGTATTTGCTGCTGGAGAGCCGCGCGAAGCAATTGCGGCAGAAGAATGAGCGTAAAATGGCGAAACCGGAGGCACGGTAATTTATATCGGTCGCCATAAATGGCGACCCTACAGGTTTTGTAGGGTGCATTTTTAAGCAGACAATGACCTGTAGGGTGCGCATTTATGCGCACCGTTACAGATGCAGAGAGATTACCGACGGTTACCGAAAATGCGCAGCAGCATCAGGAACAGGTTGATGAAGTCGAGATACAGCGTCAGCGCACCCATAATCGAGTAGCGGCGCAGGTTCTCTTTATCGTTGACGTTAATGCTCTCGCCAATCGATTTCAGCTTCTGCGTGTCATAGGCGGTCAGACCGACAAACACCACCACACCGATATAGGTAATCGCCCACATCAGCGCCGGGCTTTTCAGCCAGAAGTTCACCAGTGACGCCAGCACAATCCCGATCAGCGCCATAAACAGCAAGCTGCCGAAACGGCTCAGGTCACGCTTGGTGGTGTAACCGTAGAAGCTCATCGCCCCGAACATCCCTGCTGTCACAAAGAAAGTGCTGGCAATGGAGGAATAGGTATAGACGAGGAAGATACTCGCCAGCGTCAATCCGGTCAGCGCGGAATAGAGCATAAACAGCCCGGTCGCGAGCGTACTGCTCAGGCGATGCACCATGCCTGACAGCACAAACACCACTGCCAACTGCACAATAATCAGCCCAAAGAAGGTGATGCGGTTGGCAAACACCAGCTCCATCACAGCGGGCGTACGCGCGGCAAACCAAGACACAAAGGCCGTCAGCAGTAAGCCGCAGGTCATCCAGCCATAGACCTGCGCCATATAGGTTTGCAGCCCGGTTGATGCCTGCTGCACGATTGAATCATTACGTGGATATCGGTCCATGATGCACCTCATTAAGTTAGACAAACGCTCTAAGTGTGGAGTCTACACCGCATTGCGTCAACGGCGCGTCAAGCACTGTTGATATCGGCCATCGACGCGCTGCGCAAACCACGCGGTGGTCAGGTTGCGGGTGATTTTTGGGCTCTCCAGTTTTATGCCCGGCAGCATCTCGCGCGGCAGACGTTTGCCCGCCATTTTGTCAGCCAGAATAAACGTCTGCTTCCACAAAGTGCTGCTGCTGAAGCTTTCGGTGTCGCCCTTCTCCAGATCGCGTCGGATTTCGCGGTTACTCATATCCAGCTGTTTACTCAGCGTGCGCACCGCTAATTCGGTCGAACCGGCTTGCTCGCTGCCATACATTATCAAATCGCCATCCAGCGCCAGCTTTATCCCACTGGCACGCGCCACGGCGGCCTGGAAGGCAGCATTGCGGCTGGCGTACCATCCGGCATTGAAATCGGCAAAGCGATACAGCGGCTGGCTGTAATCTGCCGGATAACCCAGCAGATGTAAGGTACCAAAGTAGATACCGCCACGGCGGGTAAACACTTCACGACGGATGGAGCCGTCAATCGGATACGGATAGCCCTTGGCGTGCGCTTCGGCAAATTCAATGCTGACCTGCATCGGCCCACCGGTATGAATCGGATTCAGATTGCCGAACAGCTTCTGTCCCATCGGCACCATATCGATGAAATCATCAAAAATGGCACTCAGCTCTTTCTCACTGCGCACTTTGTCCAGACGTGCTGCGTAGCTTTCGCCGGTGGGGGATTTGATCAGTAAGGCGGTACGCACTAAAAAGGCGGGAACATGCACTTTCGCGGCACGGCGATCGATTTCACCCCAAGCGATTTTCGGCAATCCCGGCACTGGTGCATCGGCATTAAAGTTAGACTCCTGGTCGGCGACGGCGATCACCGCACAGACATTGCTGACGCTGGGATCGATCTGCTGCACGCGAAAGGCGGTGTAGATGTCATCTGCCCAGGCGCTTTTTTGCTTCACGTCACTGGGCAGCAACTGTTGAATTTGGCTTTTAACGTCGGCCGGCTGACGTGCCGGTGCCTGCGGCTCTTTTTTGCTACTACATCCCGCCAACACCAGCGCGGTAAGCAGCGCTGCGCCTTTCAGCATTTTAGTGGTGTTCATCCTGTTCCCTGATAGCCAACAAAAACCGTACCTTAACGTTTTCAGTGGGCTGCGGCTATCGGCGCAGGCGGATTTTACGCCCTACTTCCAGCGTTCGGCGGCTTGATGGTCGCTGTCGCGCGCATCGACCCAGCGTTCGCCCTGTTGGGTGGCTTCACGCTTCCAGAACGGTGCACGGGTTTTCAGATAATCCATGATGAATTCTGTCGCCGCGAAGGCGCTACTGCGATGCGCGCTGCTGACGCCAACAAACACGATTTCATCACCGGGAAACAGTTCCCCCACGCGATGGATCACCGTCACCTGCTGCAATGCCCAGCGTTGGCGCGCCTCTTCGATAATTTCCGCCAGCGCTTTTTCTGTCATGCCGGGATAGTGTTCCAGCGTTAATGCCGCCACGCTGTCGCCAAGATTGTGATTTCGCACTTTGCCGGTGAAGGTCACCACGGCACCGTCGCTGTCATGGGCGGCGAGTTGTGCATACTCCTGACCGACATCAAAAGGTTCGACGCCGACGCGAATGCGGGTTTCCATGCTCATCCCCCCGTCACCGGCGGGAAGAAGGCCACTTCATCTCCGGCACGTAGCGGATGGCTCATCGGCACCAGGGTTTGATTCACCGCCGCCAGCAACTTGCCGGACTCCAGCGCCAGCGCCCAGCGGTCACTTTTTCCAGCCAGCGCCGCACGCAGCGAAGCCACATCCTGATACTCCGGGGCCAGTTCTAACACACTGGTTCCGGTCAGCTCGCGCACCTGCGCGAAAAACAGCACTTTAATCATGCGCCACCGCCTGAAAATCGCCGGATTTGCCGCCGCTTTTACTCAGTAAGCGCAGTTGGTCGATGACGATATCTTTCTGCACGGCCTTGCACATATCGTAAATGGTCAAGGCGGCAACCGGAGGCGGCTGTCAGCGCCTCCATCTCGACGCCGGTTTTCCCGGTCAGGCGGCAGCGTGAGGTCACACGTACGCGGCTGTGTTCGGGTTCCGCCACCAGGGTCACTTCCACCTTGCTCAACATCAGCGGATGGCAAAGCGGAATCAGCTCCCAGGTGCGTTTCGCCGCCTGAATCCCGGCGATACGCGCCGTGGCGAACACGTCGCCTTTGTGGTGGCTGCCGTCGATGATCATTTGCAGCGTTTCGGCGCGCATCAGCACCAGCGCTTCGGCCTGGGCTTCACGAACCGTTTCGGTTTTGCCTGAGACATCCACCATATGGGCTTCGCCAGCGGCATTGATATGCGTTAATGACATGCTTACAACTTCTTCAAATGAGAGACAAAATTACAGGGACGCGTACGCGCATCCAACTGCTCTTCAATGATGCGTTCCCACGCGCTGCGACACGCGTTGGTGGAACCCGGTACGGCGAAAATCAATGTCTGGTTCGCGAGACCAGCCACCGCGCGCGATTGCAGCGTCGAGCTGCCAATGTCTTCGTAGGAGAACATACGGAACAGCTCGCCAAATCCATCGATTTCACGATCAAACAGCGGCAGCAGTGCTTCTGGTGTGCTGTTTTTGCTGTTGAATCCGGTACCGCCGTTGACGATCACTACCTGCACATCTTCACTGGCAATCCAGCGCGATACCGTTGCACGAATGCGGTAACGATTATCCGGCACGATGGCGCGATCCACCACCTGGTGTCCGGCTTCCGTCAACGCCTCGCGCAGGTAATCACCCGAGGTGTCGTTGCTGGCGTCACGGCTATCTGAGACGGTCATCACCGCCACATTCAAGGCGACAAATTCGCCGGTCGGTTTACCCATGGCTGTAACTCCTGTGTTTAGCCACCAATGAAGGAGAGATTTTGCGTGATGCCCGTGTTGCCCTGATGCAGGAAGTGCGTCTGCTTTTTCTGCCCGAGGCTATGCGCGATACGCGCCTGCAGTTCATCTTGTTGGGCATCGGAGGCCAGCAGATCGCGTAGCGGCACGCCGCTATCGCCAAACAAGCATAAATGCAGGTTGCCGATGGCCGAGACGCGCAAGCGGTTACAACTGGCACAGAAATCTTTTTCGTAGGGCATGATCAGGCCGACTTCACCCTGATAATCAGGATGGCGGAACACCTGTGCCGGGCCATCACTGCGCCCGCGCGTCTGGCGTTGCCAACCTTGCATGATGAGTTGATCGCGGATCACTTCGCCGGAGATATGGTGACGGCGGAACAGATCGCCGCCCTCGCCGGTTTCCATCAGCTCGATAAAGCGCAGTTGGATTGGGCGCGTGCGGATCCAGTCCAGGAAAGTCTCCAGACTGTGGCTGTTCAGGTCGCGCATCAGCACGCTGTTAACTTTGACCTTCTCGAAACCCGCAGCAAAGGCAGCATCAATACCGGCCATCACTTCAGCGAACTTGTCCTGACCGGTAATCGCGTGGAACTGGCGCGCATCAAGGCTATCGACGCTGACGTTAATGTGGGTGAGTCCCGCATTACGCCACGCCTGCACATCCCGCGCGAGGCGATAACCGTTGGTGGTCACAGCAATCTGACGGATCGCCTGATTTTCCCGCACCGCAGCGATGATATCGGTGAAGTCGCGACGCATAGAGGGTTCGCCACCGGTCAGGCGCACTTTTTCGGTGCCCGCAGCCGCAAAGGCACGCGTCACGCGACGGATCTCGTCCAGCGAGAGAAAGCTTTTGTTGTGCGTACCGTTCGGCTTGTAGCCGTCGGGTAAGCAGTAGGTACAACGGAAGTTACACACATCCGTGACCGACAGGCGCAGATAGTAAAAGCTGCGCGCATAGGCATCTGTAAATTGTGGCACCTGAACACCTTTCCAAATACGGGAGATGCAGTCATTTCTTTCTGCACCCTGGCAGCTTACGCTACGGCCAGGCAGCCCTATCTTTCGACTTAGGCATGCAAGGCTTGGGAGTCTGCTGTCGTTATCGACAACACGGTTAATACGGATGGTAGCGCGATTTGCCTCTCGCATCCATGAGTGAATTTCGCTATATATACTGATACATAACGATTTTTCACCGCATTTTCGCAGCAGGATACGTTAAAATGCGCGGTAGATATTGATACACATCACTACAACTGCGCCTCTTCAGGCAGTTGTAAGCTTTTAAGGAATAGCATGAATCGTACCCTGGCAGATTTAGATCGCGTAGTGGCGCTTGGCGGCGGACATGGCCTTGGCCGTGTGATGTCCGCACTGGCACCGCTTGGCTCGCGCCTGACCGGTATCGTGACGACCACCGATAATGGCGGATCCACCGGACGCATTCGTCGTTCGGAAGGCGGCATTGCCTGGGGTGATATGCGTAATTGCATCAATCAACTGATCACCGAGCCTAGCGTGGCGTCGGCGATGTTCGAGTATCGCTTCGCAGGTAACGGCGAGTTGGCGGGCCATAATCTTGGCAATCTGATACTCAAAGCACTCGATCACCTCAGCGTACGCCCGCTGGAGGCCATCAACATCATTCGTAATCTGCTCAAGGTGGATGCCTTTTTGATCCCGATGTCGGAGCAGCCGGTTGATCTGGTGGCGCAGGATTGCGAAGGCAACATGGTGTACGGTGAGACCGCCATCGATGAGATGAAGCAGCCGCCGCAAGAGCTGATGCTGCACCCGAACGTGATCCCCACTAAAGAGGCGCTGGATGCGATTGCTGAAGCCGATTTAATTTTGATTGGCCCCGGCAGCTTTTACACCAGTCTGATGCCGATTCTGTTGATGGAAGAGATGACGCGCGCATTACGCCGTACCCCTGCCACCATGGTGTTTATTGGCAATCTTGGCCGCGAATTAAGCCCTGCAGCCGCCAGCCTGACCGTGGCCGATAAGCTGGCCATTATGGAAAAGGCAATTGGTAAACGCGTGATTGATGCGGTGGTGGTGGGCCCGGCCGCCGACATTCGTGGTGTAGAGGATCGTCTGATTGTGCGCGAACCGCTGGAGGCCGCTGACATCAAGTACCGTCACGACCGCCAGTTGCTGCGCATTGCGCTGGAGCAGGCGATTCAGGCATTTTAGGTGCGCATGAATGCGCACACTACGACGTTTCGCGTAAGGGTCGCCATTAATGGCGACCGCAACGATTCTTGCTGAAATCAGGACGCAGCGATAAACAACTCGCGCAACTGGTGTAACTGGTCGCGCACGCTGGCAGCCTCTTCGAACTCCAGATTCTGCGCATGCTGCTGCATCTGCACTTCCAGCTCGTGAATTTTCTTCTGCATCGCCTGCGGTGTCAGTGCCAGATAGTTCGCCTCTTCTTCTGCCGCCACACGTGAAGCTGTCTTACCTTTGCCACGCGTTTTCACCACGTTTTTGCCCAGCTCAAGAATATCGGTGATTTTCTTGTTAAGACCTTGCGGCACAATGCCATGCTCTTCGTTGTAGCGCTGCTGCTTCTCGCGACGGCGTTCGGTTTCCCCCATCGCACGCTCCATCGATGGCGTAATCTTATCGGCGTAGAGAATCGCCTTACCGTTAATGTTACGCGCGGCACGACCGATGGTCTGAATCAGTGAACGCTCGGAACGCAGGAAGCCCTCTTTATCCGCATCGAGGATCGCCACCAGCGACACCTCAGGCATATCCAGCCCCTCACGCAGTAAGTTGATGCCGACCAGCACATCAAACTCACCCAGGCGCAAATCACGAATGATCTCCATACGCTCTACGGTGTCGATATCGGAGTGCAGGTAGCGCACCTTCTCTCCGTGTTCCACCAGATATTCCGTAAGGTCTTCCGCCATACGTTTGGTCAGGGTGGTCACCAGCACGCGCTCGTTAATCGCCACGCGCTGACGGATCTCTGACAGCAAATCATCCACCTGGGTCGCGACAGGACGCACTTCCAGAATCGGATCCAGCAGCCCGGTGGGACGAACCACCTGATCGATCACTTCACTGCCCGATTTCTCCAGTTCGTAGTTGCCTGGCGTCGCCGAAACATAGATGGTTTGCGGCGCCAGGGCTTCAAACTCTTCAAAGCGTAAGGGACGGTTATCCAGCGCTGACGGCAGACGGAAACCGTACTCCACCAGCGTCTCTTTACGTGCACGGTCACCACGATACATACCGCCAATCTGCGGGATGGTGACGTGCGATTCGTCGACCACCAGCAAACCATCGGCCGGAAGATAATCAAACAAGGTCGGAGGCGGTTCGCCGGGGCCACGACCCGAGAGGTAGCGCGAGTAGTTCTCAATGCCAGAGCAGTACCCCAGTTCGTTCATCATCTCCAGATCGAACTGGGTGCGCTGGCTAATGCGTTGCTCTTCCAGCAGCTTATTGTTTTCCAGCAGCACTTTACGCCGCACCACCAGTTCGTCTTTGATCTCTTCCATCGCTTGCAGGATACGCTCGCGCGGCGTGACGTAGTGCGTTTTAGGGTAGATAGTAAAGCGCGGGATCACCGAGTCCACTTGCCCCGTGAGCGGATCGAACAACGATAAGCGCTCAACCTCTTCATCAAACAGTTCCACACGCAAACCAATGTCGTCGGATTCCGCCGGGAAGATGTCGATGACTTCACCACGCACCCGGAACGTACCGCGCTGGAAGACCTGATCGTTACGGGTATATTGCAGCTCTGCCAGACGACGCAAAATGCTGCGCTGATCGATGATCATTCCGCGCGTTAAGTGCAGCATCATCTTCAGGTAGAGATCGGGATCGCCCAAACCGTAGATGGCCGATACCGACGCCACCACGATCACATCACGGCGCTCCAGCATGGCTTTGGTCGCGGAAAGACGCATCTGCTCAATGTGTTCATTGACCGCCGCATCCTTCTCAATGAAGGTGTCTGAGCTTGGCACATAGGCTTCAGGTTGGTAGTAGTCGTAGTAAGAGACAAAAAACTCCACCGCGTTATCCGGGAAGAACTCTTTCATCTCACCGTACAACTGGGCAGCCAGTGTCTTGTTAGGCGCCATCACCATCGTGGGGCGATTGAGATCGGCGATGACATTGGCAATGGTAAAGGTTTTACCCGACCCCGTAACACCCAGCAGCGTTTGATGCGCGAGCCCATCTTCCAGCCCTTCCTCAAGACGACGAATCGCCTCAGGCTGATCACCTGAAGGTTTGAAAGCAGAGTTGAGTTTAAAGGCTTTACTCATGGTTTTGCGGTTCCTGCGGAAGAAGTCGGCGGGCAGGCTGCTAATTCTACTCTGCTATGGAGAATTTGCCAGAAAAAAATACTGGATATATTTACAGATATATTGCACGATAACGGGGAAACGGGTTGTATCGCTTCAGTGCAATTAAAGCGGCAGAAAGCAAAATGTTGTTGCGCAAGGTTATCCCCAGAGCCGTAACGCTTTTAACATTTGTCAAGAGAGCGTCATTAAATTGCAGTCCGATGACAAGGCAGAAAAATCTCAGGCTTGCTTTTAAATAACCTGCTGATTTTATTCACAATGACCTCAAAGTCCAGTTTCGCAGCATAATGTATGCAGGCCGCGTATTTCCTCGCTTGCGCCCGGTTTTCAGTCGCTAATGCACAAGGTTATCCACAGGAATGGTGGATAACTGAATCCAGCCCTGAACCCATCGGCTGTGTATAATTTTCCCCAGGCTTGTCCAGGCGTGCGAAATATTTTTTTTGCGATTATTTTCCCCCCACCTCAGACCGCTTTAACTATTCTTTTTGCAGCTTAAGCAAGCCTTCTTGTCGTAAAAACCGTGCGTTAAGACCATTTATTTCTTCAGTCATTGCCTTATGAACGAACAGATGCACCAGAAACGATAAGCATTCAGCACTCTCAAAGTGCAGCCAGGTTATTACTGAGTGGAATTATTAAGCATCTCTCATCTTTTAAGGGCTGTTTTGCCTCGATTCTGATGAAGATGCCCCCGTCGCACTAATCTGGCCTGGGAATTGCAGGTATATCACTATGGAGTGACGAGTCCATAGGGTCTGCTGCGCAGACCTGTAACAGCAGTGTCCACTATCAATCGTGCACGACTGTATGCCAGACGACACAGAGCGGGAGCATTCAGGCAAATAATCTGGAAGGAGTATGTCAGATGCTGAGTTTACGTTCGGTGAATCAGTTTTACGGTCACAACCATATTCTGTGGGATGTCGATCTCGATCTCCCCCCCGGCACCTGTACGGGTGTGCTGGGCAGTCCCGGAATGGGTAAAACCACGCTAGTGAACTGCATCATGGGGCGCTTACCGATCAATAGCGGCTCGATGACCTGGCAGGAAGATGGCTCGCCGCCTGAAGATCTTCTGCTGCAACCTGCCGAGCAGCGCGCACGCATGGGTATTGGCTATGTGCCGCAGGGGCGCCATATTTTCTCGCAGATGAGTGTGGAAGATAACCTGATGATTGCGTTGATGGCCGCGCAGGATGACCGCAGCCGTGCTATTCCAGAAATGGTGTTCGATCTGTTTCCTGCACTCTATTCATTACGCCATCAGCGCAGCGGCGAATTACCGATGGACCAGCAGCAGCACCTTGCGCTGGCACGTGCACTTGTGTTGCAGCCAAAGCTGCTGATTCTGGATGAACCGACTGAAGGTATGTCACCCTGGCTGGAGGAGGAGATGGGCAACTTGATCCGCCGCCTTAATCGCGAATACGGTTTGACGGTGTTACTGCTGGAACAGCACGTGTCGTTTATCCGCCGGGTAGCAGATTATTTCCTGCTGCTGCATCGGGGCCGTAATGTGGCACAGGGCCGCGTGGCACAGCTGGACGATATTACCGTCAGCAAGTGGTTAACGGCGACGTAGCGGCCGCCGATTGGTGTGGTCGCCATAAATGGCGCCCCTACAGATGAATGATAAATCGTTGTAGGGTGCGCATTTATGCGCACCTGGAAAGGATATCTTTACAGTGGCAGGGTCAAATACTGCCCGCACTCGGCCTGCTGTGCATCGCTGTCCAGATACGGAATCTCACCCAGGAACGGCGCATCAATACGCTGACGCAGTGAGGCAATGTACTCCGCATGACGTTTACCGGGCGGCTGAATATCGTTGGCAATCCATCCCGCCAGACGCAGCCCGCGCGCCTTAACCGCTTCTGCTGTCAGCATGGCATGGTTAATACAGCCCAGTTTCACTCCCACCACCAGGATGACCGGCAGTTGCTCCGCCTCAACCCAATCAGCATAGGTTTGCGTCTCCGATAAGGGGGTAAACCAACCACCGGCCCCCTCCACCAGCACCCATTCAGCCTGCTGCTCCAGCGCACGCAGCCCTGCGGACAACGCAGCAAACTCAATCGGCCTGCCCTCTTCCGCACTGACAATGTGCGGTGAAGTCGGTTCCACAAATGCCATCGGGTTCACCTGCTCGTAGCTGAGTGCCAGGCTGCTGTAGCGCTGGAGCGCCAGGGCATCGCTGTTGCGGATCCCCGCTGGCGTGATGTCACATCCCGATGCCACCGGCTTGTAGCCTGCGGTACGTAAACCTGCAGCGCTCGCCGCCTGCAACAGTGCGCCACTGGCCACCGTTTTGCCGACTTCAGTGTCCGTTCCGGTAATAAACCAGCGTGTCATTTGCTTAAAACTCCATACATCAAGTGATAACTGAGGCGATAGCCTTGCTCATCTTGCGGCCAGACCTGCTCGAGCTGTGCCAGTTGCTTACGCGTGAGCACACCTGTGCCGCGCCCTTCATGCAGATGGGTGGCACCAATGCCTTTTAATGAACGCATCGCGCTCAGCGCAGTGGGGAAGTGCAGCGTGATCATCTGCTGCTGACTGTGCAGCGGCAAACCTGTGCAGGCTGAGGTCAGTTGCGCTTCGCTGAGAAAGCGATTGGCGTGGGTGCGGCCATCAAGTTGTGCCCACGCCTGATGCACTTCATGCAGCGAGCCATCAAGCAGGGTCGAAAATAGCACCGCGCCGCCGGGACGTGTGACGCGCAGGAACTGCTGTAGCGCAAGGCGCAGATCGCTGCTCCACTGCACCGCCAGATTGCTCCACACCCCATCAACGCTGTTATCCGGTAGCGGCAATTCATCGATATCCCCTTGCACATAATGCTGTGCAGAGTGCTGGGTGCGCGCAGCATCCAGCATGCTGGCAGAGAGATCGAGCGCGGTGAGTGTGCGCCCACGATCGCGCCAGTAGCGGCTGTACCAGCCAGTGCCACACCCCGCGTCCAGCAGGTGCGGGCCAAAACCCGCCGGTGCCAGCGCTAACAGGGCATCACCACTCTGCCGCTGCAGCTCGGCATGTTGTTCATAATGCTGCGCCGCGCGTCCAAAGGCCTGCGCCACCGCCTGCTTGTTAACCTGCAGCGTCATATAGCGCCTCCAGCAGACGGTCGATGTCTGCGGTGTGGTGTGCGGCCGTGAGCGTGATGCGTAACCGCGCCGTGCCCGGCGGCACCGTTGGCGGTCGAATCGCGCTCACCCAGCATCCGGCAGCCGCCAGACGCTGTGACAGCGCCAACGCCGCACTGTTTTCGCCCACAATCAGTGGCTGAATCGCACTGTTTGACGGCATCAGCTGCCACGGAAGATCGGCCGCACCGCGACGGAAGCGAGCAATATGGCTGTTTAGCCGTTCACGGAGCGCATCGCCCTGTTGGATTTGCTGCAACGCTGCCAGCAGCGCACAACATTGTGCCGGTGGCATCGCGGTGGAGTAGATCAAATGGCGCGAAAACTGCTCGACGTAATCCGCCGTGGCTTCATCGCATAGCAGTGCTGCTCCGCTGACGCCAAAGCCTTTGCCAAAGGTGACAATCAACAGTTCGGGTTTCACGCCCTGCTGCCAGCAACTTCCTCGGCCCTGCTCGCCGCACACGCCAATGCCGTGTGCATCATCCACCAGCAACCAGCCGTTGCCACGCTGCGTCTCCTGCGCGATAGCGGCCAGCGGTGCGCTGTCGCCATCCATGCTAAAAATGCCTTCGGTCACCACCAGCGTGCCGCCGTCCGACGGCGTTGCCAGCAGTTTAGCCAGGCTCTCAGGCTGATTATGGGCAAAGCGCCTGAGGGTAGCCGGGCTGTGGCTGGCCGCATCCAGCAGCGATGCGTGTGCCAGCTTATCGGCGAGAATGCGATCTTGCTTTTCTGCCAGCAGATGGATCACCGCCTGATTGGCGGCAAAGCCGGAGATAAACAGCAAGGCACGCTTGTAACCCAACCACTCCGCCAGTTGCTCTTCCAGCTGCGCATGGTATTGGCTATAGCCCGTGACGTGGCCGGAAGCGCCCGCGCCAGCCCCCGCTTGCGCCGCACCCTGCTGCCAGGCCGCAATCACCGCTGGATGCTGGCTCAGGCCCAGATAATCGTTGCTGGAGAAGTGGCAATAGCGCTGCCCCTCGAGCGTGATCTCACGGACACTGTTGTGTTCAAAACGCCGCCGCACGCGCCAGCCATCGGCTTCACGTCGTGCGGTCAACGCGTGTTCAATGCGATCTGACCAGCTCATTACACTGCCGCGTTGTAGAACTGTTCGGTATCCGCGTGCACCAACTGTTCACTCAGTTGATATTGCTGCTCATTGTCACCTGCGGTGGTGGCGGTGTGTTCTGGATTGAGGCCGAGTTTGCGGAACAGGATCAAATCTTTATCTTCTTCCGGGTTCGGCGTGGTCAGCAATTTGCAACCGTAGAAGATGGAGTTGGCACCGGCCATAAAGCACATCGCCTGAGTTTGCTCGCTCATCTGCTCACGGCCCGCTGAAAGGCGGACGTGTGACGATGGCATCATGATACGTGCCACCGCGATGGTGCGGATAAAATCAAAAGGTTCAACGTCATCGTTATCCGCCAGCGGCGTGCCTTTGACCTTGACCAGCATGTTGATCGGCACACTCTCTGGTGGCGTCGGTAGATTTGCCAATTGAACCAGCAAACCCGCACGGTCTTTCACCGTTTCACCCAGGCCGACAATGCCGCCCGAGCACACTTTAATGCCTGCGCCGCGCACTTTATCCAGCGTATCCAGACGCTCCTGATAGCTGCGCGTGGTGATGATGCTGCCGTAAAACTCTGGCGAAGTGTCGAGGTTGTGGTTGTAGAAATCGAGACCCGCACTGGCCAGGCGCTCAGCCTGGGTGTTGTCCAGTGTGCCCAGCGTCATGCAGGTTTCCATGCCCATGGCTTTCACGCCTTGCACCATCTGCTCCAGGTACGGCATGTCGCGCTCGTGAGGGTTTTTCCATGCAGCGCCCATACAGAAACGGCTTGATCCCGCCGCTTTGGCTTTACGCGCCGATTCCAGCACCGCTTCCACTTCCATCAGACGCTCGGACTCCAGTCCGGTTTTATAGCGCGCACTCTGCGGGCAATATTTACAGTCTTCCGGACAGGCACCGGTTTTGATCGACAGCAGTGTACTGACCTGCACCTGGCGCGGATCAAAATGCTGACGGTGAACTTGCTGCGCTTCGAACATCAGCTCAAGGAAAGGTTTATCGAACAGTGCCTGAGCTTGTGTCAGTGTCCAGCGGTTTGCCATTGCTTACTCCAGAAAAAAGGGGTTCATCCCGACGATTAACGTGGTTATACTCGTAAACTAAATCTTTTCAAAATGGTTTACAAGACAGATGTTCACTCAGGACGACCTTAACTTTGACCGCCAGCATATCTGGCATCCGTACACCTCGATGCGCGATCCGCTGCCCTGTTATCCGGTAGTCGCCGCGCACGGTTGTCAGCTACAGCTGGCTGATGGACGCGAACTGGTCGACGGGATGTCGTCGTGGTGGGCAGCGATTCATGGCTATAACCATCCGCGCCTCAATCAGGCTTTACAGCAGCAGATGACACAGATGTCGCATGTGATGTTTGGCGGCATTACCCATCCAGCGGCCGTGGAACTGAGCCGCCAGCTGATCGCCATGACACCTGAAGCGCTGGAGTGCGTGTTCCTCGCCGATTCCGGGTCGATCGCCGTCGAAGTCTCGATGAAAATGGCGTTGCAGTACTGGCTGGGACGCGGTGAAACACGGCAAAAATTTCTCACGCTGAAGCGTGGCTATCACGGCGACACCTTTGCCGCTATGTCGGTGTGCGATCCGGAAAACTCCATGCACAGCTTGTGGCGGGGTTATCTGCCGGAACACCTTTTCGCCGCTGCGCCGCAGTGCGGCTTCGATGCGGAGTGGGATGCCTCTGACTTTGCCGATTTCGCTGAGTTAGCGGAGAAGCATCATCGCGAGATTGCGGCGGTGATCCTTGAACCCATCGTGCAGGGTGCTGGCGGGATGCGCTTCTACCATCCGCGCTATTTGCAGCAGGTGCGCGAGCTGTGCGATCGCTACGGCATCCTGCTGATTGCCGATGAGATCGCCACCGGATTTGGTCGCAGCGGTAAACTGTTTGCCTGCGAGCATGCCGGGATCGCACCCGATATTCTCTGCCTGGGTAAGGCATTGACCGGCGGCACCATGACGCTTTCCGCCACACTCACTACCCGCGAAGTGGCCGACACCATCAGCCGCAGTGCCGCGGGCTGCTTTATGCATGGCCCCACCTTTATGGGCAATCCACTGGCCTGTGCAGTGGCGGTAGAGAGCCTGACGATGATCAATGAGGGGCACTGGCCTGCGCAAGTGACAGCAATCGAACAGCAGTTGCAGCGCGAACTGCTGCCACTCAGCCAGCATCACGCCGTGGCCGATGCCCGCGTGCTGGGTGCGATTGGCGTGATTGAAACCCACTCAACGGTGAATATGGCGGCACTGCAGCAGTTCTTTGTCGAACGTGGCGTGTGGATCCGCCCCTTTGGCAAGTTAATCTACCTGATGCCACCTTATCTGATTTCTGCCGCTGAACTCTCACAACTAACCCAGGCAGTGCGTGCGGCGCTGGATGTTGAGGCACATTTCCTCAGGTGAGGAGACTGGAAGTGCAGCAGATTTTCCACCATGATGGACGGCACTGCATAATGGAAAAAAGGAGAGGTCATGCGCGTATTTAGCCAGGATTTTAATGATGGCGATAAGATGCCAGAGCGACACGTTTTCAACGGGATGGGATACACAGGGGATAATCTGTCACCCCATCTGGCTTGGGAAGGTGCCCCAGAGGGGACTAAGAGTTTTGTGGTGACCTGTTACGATCCTGATGCACCAACGGGTTCAGGTTGGTGGCACTGGGTGGTTGCGAACCTGCCAGCTGACGTGACGGAACTGGCGCAAGGTGCCGGTTCAGGGGTCGCCACCTTGCCAGCAAGCGCGATTCAGACGCGCACCGATTTTGGTCAAACCGGTTACGGCGGCGCGGCGCCTCCGCAGGGTGAGTCACATCGCTATATCTTTACCGTACACGCGATGGATACCGATAAAATTGACGTAGATGCCGGCGCGAGTGGCGCCATGGTGGGCTTTAATGTGCATTTCCATGCACTGTCAAGCGCGTCCATCACGGTGAAATACGCTTAATTTATCGTAGGGTGCGCATTGATGCGCACCTTGATAGCGGGTCGCCATAAATGGCGACCCTACGTTAAATACCTCAATCCAACGCGTGAATCACCACCCACATCGGGCCCTGGCCTACGGCGTAACGCGCCAGCGGTTGCAGCAGACCGCGCTCCGCAATCTTATACACTTCGATATGATGTGATTTCTGCCCCGCCGCCACCAGATACTGACCGCTGTTATCGATATTGAAACCGCGCGGCTGTGTTTCTGTCGGTTGGTAGCCTTCAATCGCCAACACCGAACCATCTTCGCTGATACTAAACGCCGTAATGGTGCTGCTGGTGCGGTCGCAGGCGTACAGGAAACGGCCATCTGGCGTGATGTGGATATCTGCCGCCCAGCGCGTATCGCTGAAATCTTTCGGCATCATGTCCAGGCTTTGCACGCGCTCTACCTGGCCGTGCACGTTGCTCAGAGCCCAGACATCCACGGTGCTGTCGAGTTCATTCACCACATAGCCGTAAGCGCCATTAGGATGGAACGCCATATGGCGTGGGCCTGCGCCTTCAACCGTGGTGACTTGTGTTTGCTCGCACGGTGCCAGAGTGCCGTCCGCGTTCAGTTGGAACAGGCAGATGCGATCCTGCTTCAGTGCCGGCACAAACAGCGTTTGGTTGCTGAGATCAATATTCGCCGAGTGGCAACCATCCAAACCGCTAATCACCTGGCTCGGTGCCTGCGGCACACCATCGCTGCCAATCGGGCTGATGCTGACGCAGGCATCGTTGTAAGAACCGCAGAACAGGTAGTGACCCTGACGATCGGTGGAGATATGCGTCGGGCTGCCCGGCAACGGCGCTTCACCGGCCAGGCTCAGCGAACCGTCGGCCGCAATGCGATACGCCAGCACGCGAAAATTCGGACGAACCCCGACATAGAGAAAATCTTTCTTCGGGCTCACCACCATCGGCTGCACCTGACCGGCCACATCCGTGACCTGCAATAACGTCAGTGCGCCATCTTCCTGTAACTGCCAGGCATGGATCTGCTGGCTCTCGGGACTGGCGGTATACACGACTTGTTTCATGCGTTTTTCCTTATTCGCTGCCTGATGAAAGGGATAACTGTAGCGCGTTTCATTTTGCCGCGCTGGATTCATTTGTGCCCTGTTTTTTGTCTCAGGGCCGCTGCCGGGTGTAGACTAAACGCTTTGCTAACTCCCGGACGGAAAGAGTAATGAGCTACCGCGTAATCGCCCTTGACCTTGATGGCACCCTGCTGACCCCGAACAAAACCATTCTGCCAGAATCGATTGAAGCGCTG
This sequence comes from Type-D symbiont of Plautia stali, assembly GCF_001485335.1. Lineage (NCBI taxonomy): Bacteria > Pseudomonadati > Pseudomonadota > Gammaproteobacteria > Enterobacterales > Enterobacteriaceae > Type-D symbiont of Plautia stali. Next base: position 66,294 of record NZ_BBOC01000010.1, read on the forward strand.
GCCCGCGCACAACAGGCGGGTGTCAAAGTGCTGATCGTTACTGGTCGCCACCACTGCGCTATCCACCCTTTTTACCAGGCACTGCAGCTGGATACACCCGCAATCTGCTGCAACGGCACCTACTTGTACGATTATGCAGCGAAGAAGGTGCTGGCTTCCGATCCTCTGGAGAAAAGCCAGGCGACACGCGTTATCGAGATGCTCGATGAGGAAAACATTCACGGCCTGCTGTATGTGGATGACGCCATGCTGTATCAGGAGCCGACCGGCCACGTCACGCGTACCTTAAACTGGGCACAATCGCTGCCGGAAGCGCAACGTCCGCTGTTCCTGCAAGTGCCTAGCCTGGCGCAAGCGGCTCAGGATGCACACGCCATCTGGAAGTTTGCCCTTTCCCACCCTGATACCCGAGCATTACAGCAGTTTGCAGAGCGCACCGAAGCTGAGCTGGGGCTGGCCTGCGAATGGTCATGGCACGATCAGGTGGATATTGCTCAGGCAGGCAACAGCAAAGGTAAGCGTCTGGCGCAGTGGGTTGAGAGCCAGGGTTTGAGCATGCAAGACGTGCTGGCGTTTGGCGACAACTACAACGATCTCAGCATGCTGGAACAGGTTGGATTGGGCGTGGCGATGGGTAATGCTGATGACGCGATCAAAGCGCGCGCCAAAAAAGTCATTGGCACCAACCTGGAAGCGGGTATTGCCGAAGTGATTTACCAGGAAGTTCTGTAACCGTCTGAAATCAAAGGTGCGCATAAATGCGCACCCTACAAATGTGTCGCTATGTTGTAATCGACACACTCTTAATCTGCGCATACAGCCACTGATCGGGTCGAATACCCAGCTCATCCCTTGCCCATGGCGAAATTCGCGCCCACAGCTCACTGATGCCAATGCGCAATTTCACTTCGACCTGATCATCAATCTCCAACAACTCGACCACCTGGGCAGGCAAGATGTTGCGGACTGAGGTGTTTTGCGGCGGCTGCAGTGCCAGGGACACGTCTGCCGAGGCGATACGAATACGCAGTGCCGTTTTTACGGGCTGATTCACCCGGCTGACCCAAATGTGTTGGTCGCCCAGTGATAAAGCCGTCATTGGGTAATCGGGATGCTGCTCCAGCACCTGCACGCGCAGTACGCTGGTGCGATCGGCAATTGGGAGCCACGGGCGCATTGCCGCGCTACTCCACACCTTCTCCAGTGCGCCAAAGGCTTTCACTTTGCCACCGTCCAGCACCAGTACGTTGTCGGCCAGTTGCAGGATCTCATCCAGGCTGTGCGAAACGTACAGGATCGGAATATCCACCTGCTTCGCCAGCTTTTGCAGGTACGGCATCAGTTCACGCTTACGGATCAAGTCCAGTGAGGCCAGCGGTTCGTCCATTAGCAAGATGTCCGGCGCGGTGAGCAATGCGCGGCCAATCGCCACACGCTGCTTTTCACCGCCTGACAGGGATGCCGGAAAGCGATTGAGCAGCGGTTCCAGCCCAAGTAACGTCACCAGGCTGTTAAACTGCACCTTCATGTTCGCCGCCATGCCATATTGCAAGTTGCCCTTCACACGATAGTGCGGGAATAAACGCGCATCCTGGAAGACATAGCCGATGCGACGTTTTTCAGGCGGCAGATTCACGCGCGTCGCTGCATCAAACAGCAGGCGGTCGTTGAGCTGAATTTGTCCGTTCTGCGGTTGTGTCAAGCCACCAATCGCATTGATCAGTGAGGTTTTGCCCGCTCCCGACACACCAAAAATAGCGGTAATGCCACTGCCGGGGATCTGCACATTGACGTCAAGCAGGTGATCGCCCAGCTGTTGGGAAATATTCAGATTCAGCATCAGGCCGCTCCTAACCGCTTGCGGCCCCAGCGCGCCAGCAACTCAGAAGCCACCAGCGAGAGCAATGCCAGTGCAATCGCCACCGCACACAACCGTGCTGCAGTGCCTTCCGCGCCGGGCGTTTCAATCAGCGTAAACATCGCGGACGGAATAGTGCGCGTCTCACCAGGAATGTTGGAGACGAAAGTAATGGTTGCGCCGAACTCACCCAGTGAACGGGCAAAGGCCAACACCGTACCGACAATGATGCCCGGCAAGGTGAGCGGAAGGGTAATGGTGAAAAATACACGCCAGCGTCCCGCACCCAGCGTGCGTGCGGCTTGCTCCAGTTTGGTATCGACCGCTTCCAGCGCCAGACGTATCGCGCGTACCATCAACGGAAAAGCCATCACCGCAGAAGCCAGCACCGCACCGCGCCAGCTAAAGGCAAAGGTGAAGCCAAACCAGTCATACAGCCATTCGCCAATGAATCCACGGCGGCCAAGGGCAATCAACAATAGATACCCCACCACCACGGGCGGTAACACCAGCGGTAAATGGATCACGCTATCCAACAGGGTTTTGCCCGGAAACCGGCAGCGCGCCAGAATCCAGGCCATCATGATGCCAAACGGCAGGCTGACCAGTACTGCAACACAAGAGACTTTTAGGCTGAGAAACACCGCCTGCCATTCGGGATCGCTAAGTATCATTTCTTCGGCGTAAATCCATACTGTTTAAACACGGCAGCGGCATCCGGCCCCTGCAAGTACTTGTAGAAGGCTTCAACCGTTGCGTTCTGATGTTCTTTCACTATCGCCATTGGGTATTCCACTGGCTTGTGGCTGTCTTCAGGGAAGCGCCCGACCACCTGCACTTTGTCACTGGCCACGGCATCGGAACCGTACACAATGCCATAAGGCGATTCGTTACGTTCCACCAGGGCCAGCGCGGCACGGACGTTGTTGGCCGGAGCCAGCTGCGGCGATAACGTTTCCCACGCGCCCAGTTTTTGCAGCGCTTCTTTCGCGTAAATCCCTGCTGGCACATGATCCGGATCGCCCACCGCCAGACGTTCACCTTTTAACAGGCTTTTCCAGTCGGTTTGCGCATTGATGGTCACGGCTTTCGCGCTGTCACTCTTCGGCGCCACCAACACTAAATCGTTGCCCAGCAAGGTGTAGCGCGTGCTATCGACTACACTCTTTTTCGCCACCACATCATCCATCCACTGCTGGTCAGCAGAGATGAACAGATCGGCGGGGGCGCCCTGATCAATCTGACGCGCTAAGGTAGATGAAGAAGCAAAAGAAGACACCACCTCGACACCGGTTTTCTTCTGATACTGCGTGGCGATTTCCTGCAACGCATTGGTCAGTGATGCCGCGGCAAACACAGTGATCTTCTCTGCCGCCACGGCGTGGCTCGCCATGGAAACACTTAAAACAGTTGCAGCCGTCCAGCGGTAATTAATTTTCAGCATTGTTTACTCCTTGTTACGTTATATATTTGATAATACAACGCGAGGACAAATGCTGTCATGAGATATATATCGGCGGTTTTTGACAGAAGTTAAGGACAAAACGCCCGCGAAAAGCGGGCGTTTAGAAATCAATGATGTGGGCTGTTGGCAGGACGATCGTCGCGGCGGCCAAATTTTGAGATGACGTTGAAAACTTCACCCAAGCCGTAAATCAGACCGAGCATAATGGCCATCACAATTGGCACCATGATGACAGCCACAGCCAGGCTTTTAAGCAGTTCCAGCATGGAAACCTCACGCAGAAAATAAAAAAGTGATTGTAACGGTTAGGGAAAAAAACGCACTGCCCTTTTCGTGCTTTTACTTTTGGCCTTAAACTTGTCGGACTAACCCAAGGAGCTGACATGCAGGCAGAACTTTCTCTCAATATTCGTCTTCAGCAAAAGCTGTTTGCCGATCCGCGCCGCATCGAACTGCTGAAACGCGTGCAGGAAACGGGCTCCATCAGCCAGGGGGCAAAACTGGCTGGCATCAGCTACAAAAGCGCCTGGGACGCCATCAACGATATGAACCAGATGGCTGATCAAACTTTAGTCGACCGGGCCACGGGAGGCAAAGGCGGCGGTGGCGCGCAGTTAACCCGTTACGGCGAACGCCTGATTCAGCTGTTTCAGCTGATGGAGCAAATCCAGCAGAAAGCCTTTGATGCACTGCAAAATGACAGCTTACCGCTCGATAGTCTGTTGGCGGCCATTGCCCGTTTCTCGCTGCAGACCAGTGCCCGTAACCAACTTTTTGGCACCGTGTTGGCGCGCGACCATCAGCAGGTCCAGCAGCATATCGACGTCCAGTTGGCCGACGGCGTGACCCGACTGCAGGTCGCCATTACCGAACGCAGCGCTGAACGTTTGCAACTCGATAGCGGTAAAGAGGTATTAGTGCTGATTAAAGCACCGTGGATTCAGGTGAGCCGCGATGCCGTGAAGAGTGATAATCAGCTGCAGGTGACCATCAGCGCTATCGAACCCGGCGATCAGGTGAGCGAGGTATTAATGGCTCTGCCAAGCGGTGAGACCTTGTGTGCCACCCTTAATAATGCACAAGTGCAGCAGCAGAATCTCCAGCCGGGCGAGCCGGTGACCGCCAGTTTTAACGCTGAACATGCCATCATCGCCACACTGCTCTGAAATCCAGGCCATGATTTGACTTCGTCCGCCTTGCTCGCTACAACTGAGTAACACGATGCATAAAACGGAATGAATCATGGCTTCATTGCAAATTTCGCAAGGCATATTTCACCTTAGCGACACGCGAGCACTGTCACTTAACGATCTCACCCTGAACAGCGGCGAAAGCTGGGCCTTTGTTGGCGCCAACGGCAGCGGAAAATCGTCACTGGCACGGGCGCTCTCTGGCGAACTGACGCCGGGTAAAGGGCAAGTTACCCAGGATTTCCAGCGCCGTACCCGACTGTCACTGGAACAACTGCAAAAGCTGGTCAGCGATGAATGGGAACGTAACAACACCGATCTGCTGAGTGAAGGTGAAGACGATACCGGTCGCACCGCGGCGCAAATTATTCAGGACGAAGTGAAAGACGAGGCGCGTTGTCAGGCGCTGGCGCAGCAGTTTGGCATCACTTATCTGCTCGAACGCCGTTTCAAATATCTCTCTACCGGGGAGACGCGCAAAACATTGCTGTGTCAGGCGCTGATGGCGCAGCCGGATTTATTAATTCTTGATGAACCCTTTGATGGACTGGATGTGGCCTCACGCGCCAGCCTCGCAGAAACGCTGAGCGACTTGCACCAGCATGGCTATTCTGTGGTGCTGGTGCTCAACCGCTTTGATGATATTCCCGACTTCGTCCAGCAGGTTGGCGTGCTGGCAGAGTGCACCCTGACCCACGTTGGCGAACGCAAGGCGATTCTGGCTGAAGCCCTGGTGGCACAGTTGGCGCACAGTGAGAAGCTGGCAGGGATGGCGCTGCCAGAACCCGATGAGCCCGATCAGTTGCCGCATCTGGCCGACGATGCGCCGCGCGTGATCCTGCGTAATGGCGTGGTCTCCTATAACGACGTAGCGGTGATTGATGGACTGAGCTGGCAGGTGAATCCAGGCGAGCACTGGCAGATTGTTGGCCCAAACGGTGCCGGTAAATCCACCCTGCTCAGCCTGGTGACCGGCGATCATCCTCAAGGCTACAGCAATGATTTAACGCTGTTCGGCATTCGTCGCGGCAGTGGTGAAACCATCTGGGATATTAAGCAGCACATCGGTTACGTCAGCAGCAGTCTGCATCTCGACTATCGTGTGAGCTGCAATGTGCGCACAGTGGTGCTATCCGGGTTCTTTGATTCGATCGGTTTGTACCAGGCGGTTTCCGATCGCCAGAAAGCCCTCGCGCGGCAATGGTTGGCGCTGCTGGGCATGGACAATCATCTGGCCGATGCGCCGTTCCACAGTCTCTCCTGGGGCCAGCAGCGTTTGGTGTTGATTGCGCGTGCGCTGGTGAAACATCCAACGTTACTGATTCTGGATGAACCGCTGCAGGGCCTTGATCCGATTAACCGCCAGCTGGTGCGTCGTTTTGTAGACGTGCTGATTGGCGAAGGCCGTACCCAGTTGCTGTTTGTCTCGCATCACGCGGAAGATGCGCCGCAGTGCATTACCCATCGTCTGAGCTTTGTGAAGCAGGATAAAGGGTACGGCTATCAGCAGGATGATTTGCGATAACCTGGTCGCCATAAATGGCAACCCTACGTCAATCGTGCGCGGTTTTCGTAGGGTACGCATTAATGCGCACCTTTGATGTCACCTTATGTAACCGCTACCATTAACCCGCCTCGTATTTCAGCAAACACGCGCTATAACCCCACAAAATGAGAATCGTCACCTTGTGTAAACGATACCATTTATCCAGACTGGATCACGCTTTCATGCGGGCCTTTGTGCTACTTTGATCGCAGTGATTTTGATCCGTTTGCCGTTTACCAGGACTCGTTATGGAAAAATTTAACCCGGTTGATCATCCGCATCGCCGTTATAACCCATTGATCGATCAATGGGTGCTGGTCTCACCGCATCGTGCTAAGCGCCCATGGCAAGGGGCGCAGGAAACCCCTGCGCTGGAGCAACTGCCCGCGCACGATCCCGACTGTTTCCTGTGTGCAGGCAACACGCGTATCACCGGTGACAAAAATCCTGATTACAAAACCACCTATGTCTTCACTAATGACTTCGCCGCGCTGATGACCGATACGCCTGACGCGCCGGAAAGCGAAGACATCTTGATGCGTTGTGAAAGTGCGCGTGGTACCAGCCGTGTGATCTGCTTTTCGCCCGATCACAGCAAAACGCTGCCCGAGCTGCCGTTGAGTGGCCTGGAAGATATCGTGCGCACCTGGCAGGAACAGACCGCCGATCTCGGTCAACACTACCCTTGGGTGCAAGTGTTTGAGAACAAAGGCGCGGCGATGGGCTGCTCAAATCCCCATCCGCACGGTCAGATTTGGGCCAACAGTTTCCTGCCCAACGAAGCGCAAAAAGAAGATGATAATCAGCGCCGCTACTTTGATGAAAAAGGTTCTCCGCTATTAGTGGATTACGTCGCGCGCGAGCTGAAAGACGGCAGCCGCACGGTGGTGGAGACCGAACACTGGCTGGCCGTGGTGCCTTGGTGGGCGGCATGGCCGTTTGAAACCCTGCTGCTGCCAAAAGCCCACGTGAAACGCATCACCGATTTAACGCCGGCCCAGCGCAGCGATCTGGCGCTGGCGCTGAAGCAGCTCACCAGTCGTTATGACAACCTGTTCCAGTGCTCATTCCCCTACTCCATGGGCTGGCACGGCGCGCCGTTTAACGGTGAAGCTAACGACCACTGGCAGTTGCATGCTCACTTCTATCCGCCGCTGTTACGTTCGGCCACGGTACGCAAATTTATGGTTGGCTACGAAATGCTGGCCGAAACCCAACGTGATTTAACGGCGGAACAGGCAGCAGAACGTCTGCGTTCTGTCAGCGATATCCATTTCCGCGAGGCGCAATAAATGTCATTAAAATCCATCACTCAACAGGTTTTCGCTGACACTTTTGGCTATCAGCCGACGCACAGTATCCAGGCGCCAGGTCGTGTGAACCTGATTGGTGAACACACCGACTACAACGACGGCTTTGTGCTGCCGTGTGCCATCGACTATCAAACCGTGATTGCCTGCGCCAAACGCGACGATCGTCAGGTCCGCGTCGTCGCGGTTGATTACGATAATCAGCAAGACAGTTTCTCGCTGGACGCGCCGATTGAGCCGCTGAAAGAACCGATGTGGGCCAATTATGTGCGTGGTGTGGTGAAACATTTGCAGAAGCGCGATGCCAGCTTCGGCGGTGCCGATCTGGTGATCAGTGGTAACGTCCCTCAGGGTGCAGGTCTCAGTTCATCGGCATCGCTGGAAGTGGCAGTGGGCACAGTGTTCCAGCAGCTGTATCAGCTGAAACTCGACGGCGCGGCGATTGCGGTCAACGGCCAGGAAGCGGAGAACCAGTTCGTGGGCTGCAACTGCGGCATTATGGATCAGCTGATCTCCGCGCTCGGCCAGCCCGATCACGCCATGTTGCTGGATTGCCGTACCCTCGGTACGCGCGCGGTCTCCATGCCTGAAGATGTCGCTGTGGTGATTATCAATTCTAACTTCCGTCGTAGCCTGGTGGGCAGTGAATACAACACCCGCCGTGAGCAGTGTGAAACTGGTGCGCGCTTCTTCAACAAACCCGCGCTGCGTGACGTGACGCTGGCCGAGTTCCAGGCCTCTGAATCACAACTCGATGCTTTAGTGGCGAAACGTGTACGCCACGTCATTACCGAGAATGCCCGTACGCTGGAAGCGGCCGATGCCCTGAGCAGCGGCGATCTAAAACGCATGGGCGAACTGATGGCGGAATCCCATGCTTCGATGCGTGATGATTTCGAAATCACCGTACCGCCGATCGATCAGTTGGTTGAGATTGTAAAAGCCGAAATTGGCCCGCGTGGTGGCGTGCGCATGACCGGTGGTGGTTTTGGCGGCTGCATCGTGGCGCTGATGCCAACCAATCTGGTTGATCAGGTGAAAGCCGCAGTGGCCGAGAAATACGAAGCGCAGACCGGCATTAAAGAGACCTTCTACGTGTGCAAAGCGTCAGCAGGAGCGGGCCAATGGTAACTGACGTCAATTCCCATGCGCCAGACGGGCAACCGTGGCGCATCACCGTGTTGCGTAATCGCAATGGCATGGTTGCCACCTTTATGGATTGGGGCGCGACATGGTTGTCTGCACGCGTACCCATGCAGGATCACAGCGTGCGCGAAGCACTGTTAGGCTGCGCGACACCATCGGACTATCTGCATCAGGATGCCTATCTCGGCGCGACTATCGGCCGCTACGCGAACCGTATCGCGTCGGCTGAACTCAAGCCGCTCAATCTGCTGCTGGCCGCCAATCAGGGCTCACATCAGCTGCACGGCGGGCCAGAAGGCTTCGACAAACGACGCTGGCAGATCGTTAGCCAGAGCGAAACCGAAGTGCATTATCGCCTCGACTCACCCGATGGCGATCAAGGCTTTCCCGGTAATCTGATTGCCGACGTGGTTTATCGTCTTGATGAGGATAACAGCCTGTCGATTCGCTATCAGGCGGAAACGGACAAGGCTTGCCCGGTCAATCTCACTAATCATGCTTACTTTAACCTTGATGCGCATCATGGCGATGCGCGCCAGCATCGCTTACAACTGCACGCGGATCGTTACTTACCGGTCGACAGTGAAGGTATTCCCAACGCGCCACTGAAAGCGGTGGCGGGCACCAGCTTCGATTTTAATCAACCGAAGCGTGTGATGGATGACTTCCTCGCCGATGACGATCAAAAAGCAGTAAAAGGTTATGACCATGCCTTCCTGCTGAATACCGCAGGCGACAGCAGCCAACCCGCCGCCCAATTGTGGTCGGAAGACGGCAAGCTGTCATTGACTGTGTTTACCGCCGCACCGGCGCTGCAGTTCTATTCCGGCAACTATCTGGAAGGAACGCGCGCCCGTGAACAGGGCAGCTATACTGCTTTCCAGGGCATCGCGTTGGAGAGTGAATTTTTACCGGATTCGCCCAACCATACCGAGTGGCCACAGCCGGATTGCTGGCTGCAACCCGGCGACCGCTGGCAGTCTGAGACGTGTTATCGCTTCACGGCACACTGAGCCAGCGGATGAAAAACGCGCACTGCGTTACCGACAGACTTACGCAGTGCGATGTTTTCCGCTATGGTATGGCGCTATTAGTGAGCCACAGCGTCAGGTGGCCGCAGCCGGTTTCGATAACTATCTACATCAAGCATTAAGGAGTTAAGCTATGGCCGTAACTAAGCTGGTTCTGGTGCGACACGGCGAAAGCCAGTGGAACCAGGAAAACCGCTTCACCGGATGGTATGACGTCGATTTGTCTGACAAAGGTCGCACTGAAGCCAAAGCAGCCGGTCAGCTGCTGAAGAAAGAAGGTTTCGTGTTTGATTTCGCTTACACCTCCGTGCTGAAACGTGCCATCCACACCCTGTGGAACGTGCTGGATGAGCTGGATCAGGCTTGGCTGCCGGTTGAGAAAACCTGGCGTCTGAACGAGCGTCACTACGGTGCGCTGCAAGGTCTGGATAAAGCCGAAACCGCCGCCAAATACGGCGACGACCAGGTTAAGCAGTGGCGTCGTGGCTTTGCCATCACCCCACCAGAACTGGACCGTGCAGATGAGCGTTTCCCTGGCCACGATCCACGTTACGCATCACTGACTGATGCGCAGCTGCCAACCACCGAAAGCCTGGCACTGACCATTGAACGCGTGATCCCTTACTGGAATGAAAACATTCTGCCGCGCATCAAAAGCGGTGAGAAAGTGATCATTGCTGCACACGGTAACTCACTGCGCGCACTGGTTAAATACCTCGATAACCTGAGCGAAGACGAGATTCTTGAACTGAACATCCCAACTGGCGTGCCGTTGGTGTATGAGTTTGACGAGAACTTCAAACCGCTGAAGCGTTACTACCTGGGTGATGCAGACGAGATCGCAGCGAAAGCGGCGGCCGTTGCTAACCAAGGTAAAGCCAAGTAATTACCGGCTTAAAATAAAAAGGCCAGACGCGAGTCTGGCCTTTTTTATGCGCGCGAGGCGTTTAACCGCGGCGCTGTTTGATCGCCTGCGCCAGTTGACGCAACGCTTTCTCGGTGTCTTCCCAGCCAATACAGGCATCAGTGACACTCTGGCCGTAGACCAACGGTTTACCGCTTTCGAGACTCTGGTTACCTTCCACCAGATGGCTCTCAATCATCACGCCGGTAATCGCCTGCTCACCGCCAGCAATCTGCTGCGCCACGTCTTCAGCTACCACCATCTGACGCTGGAACTGTTTGCTGCTGTTAGCGTGGCTGAAATCGATCATCACCTGCGGACGCAAGCCCGCTTTTTCCAGACCGGTTTTCACCGCTGCCACATGCTCTGCACTGTAGTTCGGCTCTTTGCCGCCACGCAGGATGATATGGCAATCTTCGTTACCGCTGGTTTCGACAATCGCCGAGTGGCCAAATTTGGTGACGGAGAGGAAGCAGTGCGGCGCACTGGCTGCCCCAATCGCATCGATCGCCACTTTAATGGTGCCATCGGTGCCATTTTTGAACCCAACCGGGCAAGAGAGACCGGAAGAGAGTTCACGGTGCACCTGTGATTCGGTGGTGCGTGCACCAATAGCGCCCCAGCTCATCAAATCAGCCATGTACTGTGGGGTGATCATATCAAGGAACTCACCCGCGGCTGGCAGGCCGGTGTCATTGATGTCCACCAGCAGTTTACGCGCCAGGCGCAGACCGTCGTTGATTTGGAAGCTGCCATCCATGAAAGGATCGTTAATCAGCCCTTTCCAACCCACAGTAGTACGCGGTTTTTCAAAATAAACGCGCATTACCACTTCAAGCTCACCCTTGAGTTCTTCACGCAGTGTCAGCAGGCGTTGAGCATACTCTTTGGCCGCTTCGGTATCGTGGATCGAACAAGGACCGATCACCACCAGCAGACGATCATCTTGACCGTGTAGAATGCGGTGAATTGACTGACGTGCCTGAGCAACGGTTTCAGCGGCTTTATCGGTAGCGGGGAATTTTTCGAGCAAAGCAACAGGAGGCAGTAACTCTTTGATCTCTCTGATGCGTAAATCGTCGTTCTGGTAATCCATGCTTAATTCCATTCAAATTTCTGGCCCCGCGTTCGCCGGGCGCAACCTGTTAAATGTATCCCTTCGGGCATCAGGTGTAAATTCCACGCGCACGGAAATGCATTTGTTAAATTTGCATTTATCTGGTCATCGACTAAGCTTTTTAAACGTAAGCACCAAGGAATGACGGTCTTGCAATATTAAATTTTTAAGCGAGGCGTTAATGGTGGAATTATATTCCGTCACGGTACGTTATTTTCGTCAACCAGCACCAGCGAGTGCCTGATGGCAACTAACCATCGATTAAAGGAGCATAATGATGAATAAGTTTGCATTGATCTTTTTGACGGCAGCGATGACTTTGGGCAGTGGCGCAGCAATGGCCGCTGACAACAACAACGGTAGTGCTAACGCCTCCGCTGAAGCCGGGGCCGCTGCGGGTGGCGCGAAACAGAATCTGCCACCCAATAACGTTGATAACAGCAAAATCAACAACGGCAGCATGAATACCAACAGTGCCGCCACCTCAGGCACCAGCAGCGGCAATATGACCGCTGAACAGATTCATAAAAACACCATGTGTAAAGACGGCAAATGCCCTGATATGAATAAGAAAGTCGACACCAAAGAAGGTGGCGGCCATGTGAAGCATAAAACGGATGGCACTTCACAGTAAGTCTTTGCCGATCACACAAAGGGAGCGCTACGGCGCTCCCTTTATTTTTCCCTCTGCTCTTTTCCGCTATGCTGAAGCCCTCAAATAAACAGGAACTGTTTTATGGCTTCGCTACTGCTCATTGATGACCATCCGCTGGTTGAAGTCGCACTGGAAGCGGCCTGCGTTAATGCCCCCATTCCTTTAAAGGTGCACGCGGCGGCAGATGAAATCCAGGCCCGCCAATTTTTGCAGCAACATACCTACGATCTGATCGTGCTCGATATCGGCTTGCCAAACAGTGATGGGCTGGAGCTACTGCGCCGCCTGCGCGCGCGTGATGAATGTTGCCCGGTATTAATCTATTCGGCGCAGCAGAGCCGCCATACGCTGCTCAGTGCCGTATCATTGGGTGCGGCGGGTTATGTGGTAAAGAGCCAGAGCATGGCACAGTTGTTAAGTGCCATTCTCGCCGTGCTTGGCGGCCAGCAAGCCTTCCCGCCACTGCCCGACCGCATTGAATTACCGCTCACCGACAAAGAGCAGCAGATTGTCGCACTGTTAGTACGTGGCCTGTCGAATCTACAGATTGGTGAACAGCTGCATATCAGCAATAAAACCGTCAGTACCCACAAGAAAAACATTCTGGAGAAAACCGGCGTGCAGTCCGTGGTGGAATTAGCCGAACTGTGGAAAGCGCAGCAGTGAGAGGCGTTATACTGCTGTGCGTGCTGCTATTCAGCCTGGCCGCTCGCGCAGATTTACAGCCCGCCAGCAGTGTGATGCTGCCCGCCATGATGCCTGCCCCGCATGCCGAACCCTGGACAGCACCTAACCTGCGCGTTGCCGTTCCGGCACAAAACAGCGCACCCTGGGCGATGCGCATTGGCGACCGTATTTGGGGTATTGATGCAGATTATCTCAGCGCCCTGAGCCAGCTCACCGGCACGCACTTTACCCTGCAAACCTACCCAGACCGGGCTCAGCAACTTGCCGCGCTGGCGCGTGGCGACGTCGATTTTGTCTTGAGTAGCGCACACTATCCGCTCACCGATGGCCTGCAAACCAGCGACAGCTGGTACAACAGCCCGGTGCGTATTTATCGTAATCGAGATAACCAGCGGGCCGTGATGTTCAACAGCGATAGCGCCCAGCTCACCATTGCTGAGGCCACGCTGGCGCAATTGCCTGAAGCCTTTGTGCGCAGCCACCGCTGGCACAGCCTGCCGGGCGATTTACAGGCGTTATATGCCCTGCTCAACCAACAAAGTGATTATCTGGTGGCAGACGAAGCCAGCGCCGGATTTCTGCTCAGCCAACTACAACAGGGACAGATTTACCAAATCACTGCCGACCCCGGAGCGGGTGAACTCTCTTTACGCGCATTCGCGCGCGATCCGGCGCTGATTCAGTGGCTCAATACGCAACTGCGTTTACTCCCCGCCGAGTTCAGTAACCGGGTTCAGCAGCGCTGGAGCCCACCCTTGCTGCGATATCAGGATACGCAGACGTTAATGCTGACTGCCGCCGAGAAACAGTGGCTGGCACAGCAGCAGGAGATCTCTTACGCCGCCGAAGCCGACAATGCGCCCTGGAGTTACCGTGATAGTAACGGCAATGCACGCGGTTTTGGCATCGACTTGCTCAACGCCTTGAGTCAAAGCACCGGGCTGCACTTCACGCCACGCTGGGTGAGCAACCCGCAGCAGGCCAATGCGCTGCTACAGCAACATCAGGTCATGCTGAATCTCATGCAACCGCTATATGAAGACGATGCCAGCAGCAACACCTTGCCGGTATGGCGCGCCATCTGGGGGATTTATACCCTCAATACTCAGCAGCCGATGGGTTGGCAGTCACTGCAGCATCGACGCGTTGGGGTTTTACGGGCTGACTTAGCCCAGCGTTTACTGCCGGCTGATATCACCCCACAGTTGTTTGACGATCGTGCGCAGCTGTGGCAAGCCCTCAATAGCGGCCAGATCGATGCGCTGGTGGATAACGTGCTGTCGGCGCGCTGGCGCATGGCCAGCCACAGCGATAATCGCGTGCATTTGGCCTTCGCCGCCAGCGATATTGCCTGGCCACTGGCTCCGCAAGTCAGCAGCGAACAGCCGCAATTGCGAGCACTGTTGGATCATGCACTGCAGCAGATCCCGCCGGATACGCTAAATCAGATGCGCATCAGTTGGTCACAGCCGCCGCAACCGGGCACCAGTGTGGCAATGCGTAATGTCCCGCTGATGATCTTGATCGTGGCAGGGCTCACCATCCTGCTGCTGTTAATCCTGCTATTACGCCGTTACCTGCAACAGCGCCGTGAACGTATCCAGCGCGAACAGGCTGAACGCGCCAATGCCGCCAAAAGCCAGTTCCTTGCCACCGCCAGCCACGAATTGCGCACCCCGATGCAGGCGATTCTCGGTCTGCTGGAACTTGAACAGCAGCAGCATCCCAGCGAACGATTGACGCTGATGCACAGCAGTGCCCGCTCACTGATGACGCTGCTGAATGATTTGCAGGATCATGCCCGCATTGAGAATCAGAGTTTCCGTCTGGCCCCGCGCCCGCTCAATCTGGCACTCTGGCTGCAACAACAGCAGCAGTTTTACCATCCATTAATGCGTGAATCGGGCCCAGAGATGATCATCGAAGCCCTGACGCCGTTGCCCACCTGGGTGATGTTGGATAGCGATCGCCTGCAACAGGTGGTGAATAATCTGGTGGCAAATGCGCTGAAGTTCACCCGCCATGGCGAAGTACGGCTGTCGCTGGCAGTGGATGAACAAATTCATCTCACCGTGGCGGACAGTGGCAGCGGCATTCCGCTCAGCGAACAGACGCAGCTGTTTGAACCATGGTATCAGGCCCCATCCGGCAAAAGCCATGCGGTACAGGGCAGCGGTTTAGGCTTGTTTATTTGCCGGGAGATTGTGCAGCGCATGGGAGGAAGCCTGACGCTGACCTCCGAACCCAAGCAAGGCACTACGGTGAACGTCCTGCTGCCACTGGAACGAAGTGATACTGGCCCCGTCGAAGATCATGCCATCTGGCCGCGCTATCCACATCTGCGCGTGGCGGTTGTTGATGATCATCCGACCAATTTGTTGGTTCTACAGCAGCAGCTGGCAAGTTTTGGCGTGACAGCTGAACTGTTTGAGGACGGCCGTAGCCTGCTGCGAGCCGATGCACAACAACCGTTCGATGTTCTGCTCATCGACCAGATGATGCCGCGCCCGGATGGCTTAACCCTGCTGCGCATTCTGCGCCGCCGCCATCAGCGACTTGGCAGTCCCGCGCTGCGAGTACTCTGCTCCGCCGATGTGCAGTTGCTGAAAATCACGCTGCAGGATAACGAAGCCCTGCTGCTGAAGCCGATTGAGCGGGAGCATCTGGCACCGCTGCTGGCGCGCGCCGTGCAGGATCCCCTGAGCCAGCTACCCGAGAGCCTGCTGATTCTGGCGCAGCACAATGAGGCCTTTATCCCGCGCATCTGCCAGACGCTACAACGCACACTACAGCAGGATCGTGATGCACTGCAGGTCGCCAGCGCCAGCAAGGACTGGCCCGCACTGGAGCGTGCCGCACACCGCATGAAGGGGAGTTGGCTACTGCTGGGCATGGATGACATCGCCGGGCACTGCCAGCAACTTATCGACCAGGCAAAACAGCAACAGCTGGGCGCGGATGCACTCAATTTACTGATATTATTAACGAACAGGTTACTTAACCAACTGGAAAGTTATGGCACACACTCATTCTCACAGCGAGCATAACGGCAACCGCACCCGTCTGGCGGCCGCGTTTGGCGTCACCGCCCTGTTTATGGTGGCCGAAGTGATTGGCGGCGTAATTTCAGGCTCGCTGGCGCTACTGGCCGACGCCGGGCATATGCTGACCGATACCGCTGCGCTGCTAATGGCGCTGCTCGCCGTACAATTTGCCCAGCGTAAACCCAATGCGCGCCACACCTTTGGTTTGCTGCGTCTCACCACTTTAGCGGCATTCGTTAACGCCATCGCCCTGCTTGTCATCACCGTATTGATTGTCTGGGAGGCGCTGCGCCGCTTCTACCAACCGCAGCCGATTGAAGGGGGGTTGATGCTCGGCATTGCGATTGCCGGTCTGCTGGCTAATCTGCTCTCGTTCTGGCTGCTGCATCGTGGCAGTGAGGAGAAGAACCTCAACGTGCGCGCGGCGGCTCTGCATGTGCTGGGCGATCTGCTGGGTTCAGTGGGTGCTATTGTCGCTGCGGTCATCATTATGCTGACCGGCTGGACACCGATTGACCCGATTCTGTCGCTGCTGGTGTCACTGTTGGTGGTGCGCAGCGCGTGGTCACTGCTGCGGGAAAGTTTGCATGAACTGCTGGAAGGCGCACCGAGCAACATCAATGCCGATAAACTGGCACGCGAGCTGACGCGCAATATCGCGGAAGTACGCAATGTGCATCATGTGCACGTTTGGCAGGTTGGAGAAAAGCCAGTGCTGACGCTGCATGTGCAGGTGATTCCACCTTACGATCATGACGGCTTACTGCGCAGTATCCATAAGTATCTGCATCAGCACTACCAGATTGCTCACGCCACCGTGCAGATGGAGTATCAGCCTTGCGTCGGGCCGGACTGCGAACTCTGCGCGGTCAACAGTTCAGCGCAGCACGATCACCATGAACATGCTGCGCTGGATGGTCACGCCCATCACCATCACTGATTAGAGAGTGCGCGCGACCCTTGTTCGCGCGCGCTCTGCATCCACAGGCGCGTGCCGTTGAGCGCAATCAGCGTCAGAATCGCGTACTCCAGTGACATCGCATAAACACCCTGACGGGCAAAGATCATTACGCTGATCACATTGATCACCACCCACAACAGCCAGTTCTCAACGTATTTTCGCGTCATCAAAATCATCGCCACAATCGACAGTACCATCATGCAGGAGTCCCAGAACGGGAACGCATCCGGCTGCAGTTGCGGCATCTTTACCTGCATACCCAAGCTTTGCATGATCCCGACCGCTGTTTTCGTCAGGAACGCAAATACCGGATCGATATACAGCGTCATCAACGCGATGGCTACCACGCAGGCCACGCCCCACCCCAACGCTTTTGGCAGCGACAGCCAGCGGATTTTCAGCGCGATTTCATGGTTCGCGGTTTGTCGGCTCCATGCATACCAGCCGTAGACGTTGGCGACAAAGAAGAACAGTTGCAGCAGCAGACTGGCATACAGCTGGATCTGGAAAAAAATCACCGCAAACAGGGTGACGTTGATCAGTCCAAACAGGTAGTTAATGATTTTTTCCTGGCTGGCGAGCCAGATACACAGTAACCCTGCGAGGGTGCCTACCGCTTCGATCCACGACAGGTCGTAGCCCCCGACGCCTATCGGAATGTGAACCAAAATATTTTGTGTGCTGAAGAAGTCCATGAAGTGCACCTGTATGAAAGCCGTCTATGGCGGAGTGCCGATCATTCTGGCTGGGCGGCCCAATGCCCGCCCCTGCAACAGTCAGTCAGCAACATGCACCTAGGCGTTCCCTTTCACCTTGAGTTTAAGTTGTGCTGCAAAGTCTAGCATGCGGTTAAGCGGGATCAACGCGGCTTCACGCAGCGCCGCATCGACATGAATTTCATGCTCTTTGCCGCCATGCTCCAGCCCTTCAGCAATGGCTTTCAGGCCGTTCATCGCCATCCACGGGCAGTGCGCGCAGGTCCGGCAGGTGGCGCCCTCACCCGCTGTCGGTGCTTCCAGCAACTCTTTGTCTGGCACCGCCTGCTGCATTTTGTAGAAGATGCCGCGATCGGTCGCGACAATCATTTTTTGGTGCGGCAAGGTTTTCGCTGCCTGGATCAACTGGCTGGTCGATCCCACCGCATCGGCCAAATCCACAATCGCCTGCGGAGATTCCGGATGAACCAGCACCGCCGCCTCAGGATAGAGTGCCTTCATGCGCTGCAAGGCCTGGGTTTTGAATTCATCATGCACAATGCAGGCGCCCTGCCAGCACAGCACGTCAGCGCGAGTCTGTTTGGTGA